>JBJHBN010000174.1:0-5651 GCA_050485505.1 Opitutales bacterium
TGTTTTTCATTCCTTTTAGTCGTAGCGGAGATTCAGGAGTCGCCACCTGGTTTTTTTAAAGAAAATGCGGGCTTGGAGATTCGCGAGGTCTATCTGAGAAATGAAGATGGGGTGAGCGGGGGCCGGGAGTGGATGTTGATTGATCATGAGAATCGTCGCGTTCACCGCTTTCGAGATGAGAAGGAGGTTGTCCATGCTGATGGCGAGAGATTTCCGGTCTTACTCGCTGTGGTTGAGGATAGGGAGATTCGGTTCAGTTTTGAAGGCCGGATTCACCAGCTTTCAGTCGATAAACCTGAACGGGCGAATGTCGCTGTAGTTGCACACCCAACGTCTGAAACCGCAGCGTTTCTGGATCCACAATCTTCGCTCAACGAGGAAAATCGCCAGCGGATGATGCGAGTCGTTCGGGAAAATGCTGAGAACCACGCAAAAGAAGAGGACTGAAGATGAAAAATTATCTCGTTGCGGTTCTGCTTACTTGTTTTCAAGTCGTATTGAATGCGGAAGTACTTCCGGGTTCCTTGCCCGGAGCGGTAGAAGTCGATCAGCGTGGAGGAGTCAGCTATATGATCCCTCTTGATGTGACTCCTGGAGTGGCGGGTATGGAGCCTTCCTTGAATCTGGTCTACAACAGCCAATCTGCGGAAAGTTTTATAGGAGTCGGCTGGAATCTAACCGGAATTTCGTCAATTTCCAGAATCTCAAGCAATTCATTTCTCGAGGAAGACGAGACGGGACGGCACGAATTTCATCCGACAGATTTCTATCAAATGGGGATAGATTTTAGTGCAACTGATCGATTTGCCCTTGATGGGCAACGTATGGTTTGTGTCGCCGGGACGTCCGGTGCTGACGGCGCCGAAGATCGAACAGAGATGGAGAGTTGGTCCCGGATCTTTTCTCAAGGAAGCCAGGGAGGTGGACCGGAATCGTTTATTGTTGAAACACGGGAGGGGTTGACGAAAACCTTCGGAGGAACTGCTGACTCACGACTTTCTATAACCGAAGATGGCGTTGTTGGAAACTCGCCCGTATTGGTCTGGATGGTAAGTTCTGTGGAGGATGCTTACGGAAACCGGATTGAGTTCAACTATGATTATGATTCCGAAACGAACGAAATTTATCCCGATTCAATCGAATATACCAAAGGTAGTGGCAGCAGCGATAGCGGTGGGCGTGTAGAGTTTGTGTATGAGGAAAAGCCTTCGAATACTGTGTATCCAGTGTTTATTAATGGTTACGAGGTTCAAAACACAAAACGCCTGAGTGAAATATTAATCTTTGATAAATCCGTTCAAGTGAGGTCCTATGAGCTTGAATATTTTGTTGCCTCCGACACCCGGCGCAACCTTTTACATAAGGTAACCCTTCATTCCGGGGGAAAGTCTCTGCTCCCCACCGAGTTTTTCTATCAATATCAGTCTGGTCAGCAGTTGATTCACACCAGCACGAATGCTCACGGGGTCGGGGCTTGGGGCACCCCGTCTGAGGTAGACTATAAGAGTATGGATGTTACTGGTGACGGGCAGAGTGAGTTGGTTAAATTGACCACAGAAGGGGGTCCCTTAGAGGCGCGGGTCTATAAATACGACAACGAACTCATAGGTGTTCGGGATGGGCTTGAGCCCAATTTAATTTCGTCCACTCAGATCCATGCGGACGGGATGCGGGTTTGGGAAGGAGACTTCAACGGTGACGGGAAAATGGATCTTGTGACCGCTTTTGACAGCCTGGACTATGAGTTTATTTTCCCTGATACCCACCAATACACTTGGATAGAGTACATACGTGTTTGGCTCTCGGATGGAGAAGAGTTTGTATTTTCTCCAAACATGACGGTGACCTATTTCGTTGAGCAGACGTCGACCCCTGTGACTCCACCAGCACCAAATTCAGAGATTGTAGTTTTTGATTTCAACGGGAACGGACTGAGTGACATTCTGGTATTGAGGGATGGTTTTGACTCCACTTTGTATCAGTCGAGCTTCGATGGACAGGCCAACCACGAGTTCGTTAAGGTTCAGGACCTATCCATGAGCGTCTTTAACCGTAGGACTTTTGCTGCGGATATCGATGGTGATGGTAATCAGGATATTGTTCAATGGGGGCCAAGTCCTTCTGATTGTACGGTCTACCTCTATCGTTCGGACGGGGTGAATGGCATTGAGCTGGTCGGAATGCAAAGTCTTGGCAGTTGGCAGAGCGATTCGGTTGTGTTCCCTCTGGATATTAACGGTGACGGCATCGCAGATTTGGTCCATGCTTACCAAGCGGGTTCAGTCAACACTGTGCAGGTTCACCCTTTTGTTGGCACGGGAGGGACAGGCTTGGAACACTGGGGTGAGCATTACCAGGCTTTGCCAACCTTCGGAATCGCCACAGCTTCACAATGGGATCAGTTCCACTTATTTCCCTCGGAGTTAAATGGTGATGGGAAATCAGATCTGCTCGCGGTGTTCAGAAACGGATCGGGCCAGGCTCGCGCCGCCAGTTATACTACCAACGGGGATCATGACGAGGCCCGAGGGAGCACTTCGCTGGATTTGGCCTGGGGCTCATCAATGGTTCCTCGGGTTGTTCCGATGGACATCGATGCAGATGGGTTCTCGGATTTGATTATGGTTTATCCAAGTGGGAGCAATGCGCTCGCACGCCATTGGTTTGCGCCGGGAGTCCATCCGGATTTGCTGGGACTTGTGACCAACGGTCATGGTGCGGAGACACGTATAAACTACCGGGCAGGAACGAATGCGGATGTTTATATGCAGCCGTCGCATGAGGAGTGGGAATCCGTATGGCCTGAGATTCGGAAACCTTTACCACTTCCGCTGGCCTATTGGGTCGGGGTGGACGATGGTCTGGGAGCTCCCAATTCCGACTATCAGAGTTGGTATCTTTACAGTGACTCCATGGTACACGCACTGGGTCATGGGTTTACGGGGTATCGTCAAAGTGTTTCTTATGATCATGCCCGTAATACCTGGAAGGATGAAACGATATGTCAGGTTTTTCCATTCACTGGAATGAGCGTTTCCACGGGAGTTTTTGTTGAGAATCCGGACGGAGCTCATCTGAATCCTAGGATTCGTTCCTGGGCGGGATCAACGGTGAGGGAGTACAACATGCCTGTTAATGGTTTGACTTATTTCCCTTACGTCAGCGAGGCCATTTCACATCACGATGAAGTCAGTTACACCGATCCAGCTCTCCAGTATACCCGAACGACGATAACCAACAACAGTTACGACGATTGGGGAAATCTGGAAGGAAGTGGGGTGTGGTACTTTGAGACGCCAGACGGTTCATTACAAGGGTCGGTCGTAACGGAGAACTCCTACGATACTCCGGACGTGAACAACTGGGTTTTTGGTCGGTTACTCGAGAGCACAGTGACCTATTCCAGAGAAGATGAACCAAGTAGTGTCGTCCGGAAGTCGTCCTTCTCCTACTCCAGTAGTGGTGAATTGATCGAGGAGGTTGTGGAACCCGGAGGGGACTCGTCCGAAACTCTTACGACGGAGTATATCTATGACAATCGGGGGAATATCATCCAGGTGGATACGCGCGCACATGATGGTAATTCCTCAGTGAACCGCCTGGTCAAGAACCATTTTGACTCCGATGGCCGTTTTGCTGTTAGGGTGGAAAATGCGTTGGGACACGAATCCATCCGCGAATACGGGCATCCTGGGTCTGCACTGGTGACCCGCAGCACGGATCCCAATGGTCTTGTAACTGAATATGCGTATGACGCGTTTGGTCGGAAAATAGAGGCGGTTTATCCAGATGGGACCTGGTCGGAGTGGGAATATGGGGGAGCTGGCACTCTGCCGGGGGGTGGAGATGGTGGTGGCAGACCATACGCATACAGTGTCACCGAGCGGAGCTTGTACGAAGATCAAAGTTCGACCGTGCTCCGCTTGGCTCCGGATTCAGTTACCTATTTTGACCGAAACGGGCGGGTCATTCGTGAAGAAACCGAGGTTCGTCGTCCGAGTGGTATTCAGACGGTTTTTAAGGACACCCTTTACAACAGCAAAGGACAGGTGGAAAAGGTTTCCAATCCCTATGCTCAAGGGGCTTGGAGTCAGGCGTATTGGACGGAGACGACTTATGATAAAATAGGTCGTGTGATTCAAGTGTCCAAACGTCGGGGATTTCGTGTCGATCCGGTGGTCATGCAGATTGACTATAGGGGCCGGGACGTCTGGACATTCGAGGATGTCATGGACCGGGATCTGGCCACCCGGGTGCGCAAGAATGTTTTTGGCGATGTCATTGAGGTCCAGGACGCAATGGGCAACGTCCTATTGAAATCCTACACGGCCGCAGGTGAGCTACGGGAGGTGGCGAAAGCGGATGGTTCAGGAAGCGTTCCCCTTTCGACCATCACCTACGATTCGATGGGACGAAAGGCCACTCTTCAAGACCATGGCGTGAGCACTTACTTCCACGAATACGAGTATAATGGGTTTGGCGAAGTGATTCTGATGCGGGAAACCAATGGGACTTCAGTTGGGGCTGAGACCACGTATGAATACGATTTACTGGGGCGTCTGATTTCGAAGCAGGTCTCCGAGGGGAGTGATACCTACAGCTTTGGTTACGAGTATGACAAGCCGGACTCCCTGAGCCATCAAAAACTAGGGCTGCTGGCACGTGAAAGCAGTGATGATCATGTTCGGGAATTTGAATACGATTCCTTGTCCAGAGTTAAAGCCGTTGTTGAAACCATGGGTAGTGAGGACCTCACCACCGAATTCTTCTTCGATGAGGCCGGGCGACAAAATCGAATTAAGTATCCCAGCGGCTTTGAGGTCAAAAAAACCTACGATCCAGTGATCGGTCACATTGCAACCGTTGAGGACAGTAATTCCAGGGTCTGGTGGGAGGCACCCGCCTGGACTGCTACTGGCAACATCGAAAAATTTGAGCTGCCGATGTACGACATGGGAGCTCAGGACTATTACGATGTGTGGTACTACTACGAAGGCGGGAATAATCTGCTCTGGGAAAACGACATACACTATGGCTCGTCATGGAGCCATGATTTGCGTTATGCCTACAGCTGGGACAATTTCGGAAACATGACTAGCCGTGCGGAAAGTCATTTCTATGGCTCCGTCAGTCACATCAACGAAGAATTTTTCGCTTACGACGACCTTCACCGTCTGATTGGATCCAATGTGGGTTATCTCGGCGAGGGAGTCCCCCCGCCGGTGCACACCCATTACGATGCCTATGGTAACCTTCTGGAGAAGGAGGGCGTTGAGAACGAATACGACAGCACCTACTTCATGCGCCTGGACAACTCCGAAGTCACAGGTTTAGGCGAGATCGCTTACAGTTACAACCACCGGGGGCAAGTCACACTCAAGAACCATGTTTCGGGCCCAGGGTGGCAGTCTGTGGATTGGCTGCCATTTGGTCAGCCCGAGAGTATCAGCACGAACGCCGGAGTCGGCTATGCTTTCTCCTACGACGCCCGGCAGCAGCGTGTCCGCGAGGTGCGTTCAAACGGACAGGACCGTTGGTTCGCCAGCGGCGGCCAGTATGAGCGCATTGACGCCAACTCGACAATTCGCCACCGTCACATCATACCCCTGCCCGGGGGTGCCACCGGAGTGATCGAATTCATGGACGGCCAG
>JBJHBN010000175.1:0-5648 GCA_050485505.1 Opitutales bacterium
ACGCTGAGCATTGCACAGCGTGAGCTAATTCAGTATGGCAGAACCTCCATCAGATAATCGCAACAAGCCTTTGAAAAGCGGTGGTCAGTACCGCATGCTTTCCATTTGGCTGTTGGTCTTTTTTGTTATCTTCAGTCTCCTCTATTTTGCCAATAGTGATCCTAGGCAGCCGGAGGAGATGACGATGCGCGAAGTGGTCGAAGAGGCCAAACTCGGCAGCGATGGGCGCATTCTGCCCGACGCGGTGCTCAAGCTCAAGCCACAGGGTGGCCAGCGCTGGCATGAAGTCCGCGGCGAGTTGCATTCATCGAGCGGGGAAAACATTCCGTTCAAGGCGGAAGGTCAGCTGACCGAAGCGAATCTGGAGATTCTGCAGAATTCCGGGCTGTTTAAGGAAGAGCCGGCCAGCACATTGTTCACAGACATCCTGCTGACGATGCTGCCGATCATGCTGATTATTCTGATCCTCTACTTTATCTTCGTCCGCCAGCTGCGCAGTGCGGGTAAGGGGGCCATGAATTTCGGTAAGAGCAAGGCGCGCATGCTCACCCGTGACCGCGAAAAGGTAACGTTCAAGGATGTGGCTGGCTGCGACGAGGCCAAGGAAGAGGTTGCCGAAGTGGTCGCCTTTCTTAAGGATCCAAAGAAATTCCAGCGTGTGGGTGGCCGCATCCCGAAAGGCTGCCTCTTGGTGGGACCTCCGGGAACAGGGAAAACCTTGATTGCCCGGGCGGTTGCCGGCGAAGCCGATGTGCCGTTTTTCAGCATCAGTGGTTCCGACTTCGTTGAGATGTTTGTTGGGGTTGGTGCAGCGCGGGTGCGGGATATGTTTGAGCAGGGGCGTAAGAGTGCTCCCTGTATTATCTTTGTTGACGAAATTGACGCGGTTGGGCGCCAGCGCGGTGCCGGCCTGGGTGGCGGCAACGACGAACGCGAGCAGACCTTGAACTCGCTGCTGGTGGAGATGGATGGCTTCGACGGTCACGAGGGTGTGATCATCATGGCCGCGACCAATCGACCGGATGTGCTCGATAATGCTTTGTTGCGTCCCGGACGATTTGACCGTCAGGTCATCATCGACTTGCCTGACGTCAAGGGCCGGGAAGAAATCCTTTCGGTTCACGCCAAAAAAGTGACCCTGAGTGACACAGTGAACCTCAACATTGTTGCCCGTAATACTCCTGGTTTCTCGGGTGCGGACCTGGCGAATTTGCTCAACGAAAGTGCGCTGATCGCCGCACGTCGGGACAAGGGTTCCGTGGAGCAGGCTGACATCGAGGAGGCTCGGGACAAAATCGCTTACGGACGTGAGCGCCGCAAGCTGATGGACGACGAAGATAAGCGGATGACTGCTTATCACGAGGCGGGACACGCCTTGGTGCAGGCTTTGATTGATGACGGCCACCTGCCGTTGCACAAGGTGACGATTATTCCGCGTGGCCGGGCCTTGGGTCTGACGATGATGCTGCCGAAAAAGGATATTCTCGGCCAGTCACGGAAAAATTTGCTCAATCAGGTTTGTTGCGCCATGGCCGGTCGCCTTGGCGAAGAGATCCAGACCGGCGATTTCAGTAATGGAGCCGCCAGTGACATAAAGCAGGCGACGAAGATCGCCCGTCACATGGTCTGTGACTGGGGCATGAGTGATCTGGGGCCAGTGTCCTTTGGTGAAAACCAGGAGCAGTTGTTTCTGGCCAAGGAAATCACCCGCACGCAGAATTACAGTGAAGATACGGCAGAGAAGATAGATCGTGCGATCAAGCAGATCATCGATACCCAGTATGCGCGTGCCAAAGAACTGATTGATGCGCACAAGGAGGCATTGGTGAAGATTGCCGAAGCCTTGCTCGAATACGAAACGATTGAAGGTAAGCACGTCGATGAAATCATAGAGTTCGGTGAAATTCGCAGTCCGATTGCCACAGTTAAATCTGAACAAGATGATGCCGACGGTTCGGACAAGAATCCGGAGAAGCGTTCGTCTGAAGACGGTAAAAAGGACGAGGGTGAAGATGGGGTAGGTTCTTCCTCCCCGGCTTTGGCCTGATGCAGCCCCATTCGGATAAAGAATCCAAGCCGGGTGCCGACTCGCATAGGGGACTGATCCCGATGCTGGCCGGCTTCTGGGGCAAGGCGAGCGGCATTTTCACTCCGCAGCGTTTGCCCGACGGCGGCTATATTCGGTTTTACCGGACCTACTTCGGAGTACTCTCCTTTGCGGCACTCTTCACCCTGTTTTCGAGTCTTGGGCAAACCTTTCTTCTTTCCTTCTTCCAGCCTTACTGGATGGAGGCCTTCGACCTCAGCGCGGGCGCGATCGGTCGCTTCTACGGGGTGGCAACCTTGGCGAGCGGTTTGCTGCTGCCCTGGGTAGGACGGAAATTGGATACGGTTCCCATTGAGCGCTTCAGCTTGGTTTCGGGGCTGGCTCTGGGTGGCTTTGCACTGCTGACCGCTTTGGTTTGGTCGCCCTGGGTACTCTTGGTTTGTTTTTTCGGGCTGCGTTTTTTTGGTCAGGGAGTGGCGCCTAATGTGGCGATGACTTTGACCGGCCGTTCCTTCAACAAGGATCGCGGCAAGGCCGTGAGTATCGCCGGTCTGGGTTTCCCCTTGGGCGAAGCCATCTTTCCCGCGCTGCTCACCGTGATGATTGTTGCAATTGGCTGGCGCATGTCCTGGGTGGTGCTCGCCGCCATGGTGTTTTTGCTTTTGGTTCCGCTCTCTCATTATCTGCTGCGAATGGGCACGCCCCGTTCACAACTCGGGGAGGGCAGTTCGGGCGATGGAAATGGGAAGGCTGCAGGACTGAGTAGCGGGCAACCGCTGCCGCGCAGTTTCTTCCTTTCTGACTGGCGGTTTTACGGGATCGTCGTTGCTTTGTTGCCGTTGCCGTTTTTCACTACAGGCATTATATTCTTCCAAACAATCCTGGTGGAGTCCAGAGGCTGGACGCCTGCTGCTTTTGCTTTTGGATTTGCGGTCTTTGCCTTTGTTCGGGCTTCCTTTTCGCTGGTTGCTGGGCATTGGATTGACCGCTGGAGCGCGCTGTCTCTGGTTTCGCTGCAGCTGCTCCTATACATATTTGCGCTGGCTGGCTTGACGCTCGACACGGTGGTCGGAGCCTACCTGTTTTTTATCGGCATTGGATTGAGCTTTGGTCTCGGGGGTAGCGTAATGTCGGCAGTCTGGGCTGAAATCTACGGCACTACCAGTTTGGGAACGATCCGGGGGATTACCGGTAGCTTCGGAGTGTTCAGCACGGCACTGGCTCCGGCTGTTTTTGGCATGTCACTGGATCTGGGGCTGAGCCTTCAACAGCTTATCGTTGTGAGTTTTGTCAGCTCAATAGTTGTCTTTCTGCCTCTGAGCCTGATTACGGTACGCTCGCTAAAGCAACGTCCTCCGCAACTGCCTTCATGAGGTCTGTACAAACCGACGCCGGGTCCTCCCAGACCCGGCGCCAGGGCTCTGGCATGATTTGCATCATTGCCATCTGCCTTAGGAGGAGATGACTCCTACCTATACCCAACTACCAATGTTCTTGATTTCGAATCCACAGAATGGATCTCGATTTCAGAACAGGGGATTAATGAAAACCTTTTGCTCAAAGATATCAAGCTTTTGTCGCCGTAGTACCGCCAATAAATTTATTGGTGGTATTGCATGTATACCGTAAAACGGTCTTAAGGTTGGGCAGCGCTCGAATCACGCCAAAGGTTTTGTCCTTTAATTAGAGGACAATTATATGCCAAAAGCGACCCAGATTCACACCGGTAATTCGGTTTTCGATTCCTTCTATCCGCGCATTCGTGCCTTTCTTGAAAAGGACACGATGGACATGAATATCGATGGCCAGCCGATCCGCGGCTACCGTTCCCCGGATACCCCGGCGGTTTGGTTGCGGGACCATTCGGACATGATGCGTGGCTTTCGCTTTTTCGAGCAGGATCTGACTTCCGCGGTGACGCACTTCGCCGACACTCAGGCGCGCAACGGACGGATTTTCGATTACTTTACCGTGCAACCGGAGAAAGTTCCCTGCGAACGTGAAAACTGGTGCAAGTATGTGCGTGTGCCGGTTGAAGCGGATGTCGAATACCGCATGGTTCAGGCCGCCTTCCTTGCCTGGCAGACCACCGGTGACGACAATTGGGTGCGCTCGGTGCTTCCAGCGATCGAGGCTGGGCTGGAATACATTTTTTCCCACCCTTGGCGCTGGGACCCTGAATCGCGATTGGTGAAGCGGCCGTATACGATTGATTCCTGGGACTTCGCTTATACTGCGGGAGCGCATGACTGGCTGCAGTTTCAGATCGATGAGAATACCTTCTGGGGAATTATGCACGGGGATAACAGTGGCTATTACAAAGCTTGCCGCGACCTGGCGACGATCTATCGAGCTTTGGGTGAAGGCAGCCGCGCACAGCATTGGGATTTGTTCGCCGAAGGCCTCAAAGAGCGCATGAATAAGGTCTGCTGGAATGGTCGGTTTTATACCCATTTCGTGAAACAGACTCCGGTGACCATTGAAGGTGTGGATGAGGCCAGCCAGCTGAGTTTCAGCAATGCCATGAATATCAACCGCGGGGTCACCAGTCACTCCCAGGCAGTATCCATTTTGCGCGAATACCTTAAGCGGGGTAAACAGAACAAGGCCTTTGCCGAGTGGTTCTCCATCGACCCTGCCTTCCCAGACGGAATTTTCGGTGAGGAAAAGATTGTTGCCGGAGCCTATTGCAATGGCGGCATCATGCCTCTGGTTGGTGGCGAGTTGGCGCGTGCCTACTTTGAGCATGGCTTTGAGGCGGAAGGGGTGCGAACCTTGCAGAAATACCACGAACTGATTGCGCGCAACAACGAGACCTACCTCTGGTACTTCCCGGACGGTAAAGAGTCTTCCATCGACACCAGCAGCAGCCCGGACGCAATGCCGACCGACGGCTGGGGCTCCAGCGCGATGCTTTATGGATTCATGGAAGGTCTGGTGGGTATTCAGGATCGCTCTAAACTGATGAAGGACCTGACCCTTTGCCCCCGCTGGCATGCTGCGGATGTGACCGAGGCTGAGGTCCAGGTGGCCTATGAAGTGTCGGGCACACAGTTTGGTTATCAGTATCAGGAAAAGGCCGAAGGCATTAATCTGACCGTAGAAGGGGCCAGGCATAACATCAATGCACACATCCTATTACCTAAAGGGGGCAACGTTGCCAGTGTGCAAATCGGCGGGAAGGACTGGGCCTTCCAGCAGTCGAATGTTGAGGAAAGTGCCTACCTTGACTTTGAATTCAGTGTCGATACCGGTACCGAAATCGAAGTCCGTTTCAAGTAAAGCGCTCGAGGGTCAGTCGAACTGCTTGCGGAATTCGTCGAACTGCTGACTCAGTTGGTGTAGCTGAGTTTCCAGCTCAATGATGCGCTTTTCCAGGGCACTGATCGGGCTGCCACTCGGTGCTGCTGAAACGCTTTCGGTCGCAGCCTCGCCGGCTTCGACAGGATCGGGGAGGTCGGCAAAGGCATGTTGGTAGCGGATCTCCTTGGTGCCCGGGCTGCGGGGTAGCCGCTGGACCAATACCTGCGGGTCGTCCTCCCGGTCCGTCATGGACTCGAGGGTGGATTCAACTTCATTCAGGCTGTCAAAGGCGTAGAGC
>JBJHBN010000176.1:0-5645 GCA_050485505.1 Opitutales bacterium
GTTTAGGCATTTGCAGAGTACCAGTCTCGCTGATAACCAATCGATCCGGGAATGGCATTTCAATGACACCACTGTCCACAGAAACCGTAAACAGGTTCAGGTTTACCAATGCGTCGGCGCTGGTCATCGGCACCCCAATAGCCTGGCTGCGAATAACATCTCCGGCAAAAATGTAACCGTAGTCGTTAACAGAATTGGCCAGCGGGCTCACCACGACGAGATCATCGTAGTAGTTTTCTGCTTGTGCGTTGTAGTGACCACTCCAGCGGGCAACCATGACCTGTATATCGAGTGCACCGGTGGAAGTCTGTTCATTCTCAAAAGCGCGCAGTTCGTCATCCGTCAGAATAATCTGACGTGAGTAAACCGGATCGAGGTTGTCGGCAGTAATCAGACGCGGAAGAACTTCACCGCCGAAGATAATGGTTATTACAGTGGCACCCAAGCTTTCGTCGTAACGATAGAATACCAGATCAGTCCGACCACTCGCATTCAAATCTCCCATGCGATCGGCGGGACGGCCGAGGCTGGCGAGGTCAAACAGATGGTCAGCTACAATTCTGGCCTGCTGCAGACCAACGGTGTTGAATGGCCCGTTGATAAAGAAGGCATGCTCGGCACCGAGCAGGAGCAGGTCATCATTGCCATCGCCGTCGAAATCACCCAGTTGCATGGCCCCGGAGAGTTGCATATTGGTGCGGTCTCCCTCGAAGGCAATCGCATCACTCAACTCAAGGCCAGTGACCGTATCACCGATATCAATGCCTGTGTAGGCAGTTGAGTCGTCACCACCGAGATAAGGGAATGCCAATGGATACTGGAATGGCCGTGGCAATTCGCTCTGGAAGGAAAGGTCGGGCGCCTCAGGTGCGGTCCGATAACTTCCGGCATCGAAGAAGTGCAAGCGGTTTCCGAGCAACTCAGCCATAACCAGTGCGGCGCCCTTCGCATAGCCCTCTTCTCCCTCGGTTCCAACTTCATAGCGATATGAGCCAAACATGAAGGAGGTGGCGGATACACTGGACGAGGAGCGGTAGCCAGGATTGTTGGTTTCAAATACAACCGATGGATTATTCAGGTCAGCGCCTTCGCTGGTAAATAGGTTGGCGAGTCCATTGGCCTGGCCATCGGTCAGGAACAATTGAATAACATCATGGTAAAGCGCTGCGGCTTCGAGCCCGAGCTCCAACTGGGTTTCATCGTCGACTGTCCAGCCAAGCAGGCCGGCATAAACCCCGATATCGTCGTATTTCCAGACAGAGGCATTGTTAAGCTTCTGTCCGGGCTTTGCGACGATGCGGGCCATGTCGCTCAAGCCATCGCCGTCGACGTCGCCAAGCGCAATGTAACGGGCGCCTCTATCCTCGCTGACAACCTGCCAGCTGGAGCCGTCATGCCGCACCAGGTGATTGGAGGTCGATCCGTCAAGTCCGAAGGCAACATTGCTGCCACCAGCGATATTTCCAAGTCCTACAATCCGACGGCCGCTGAAGTCACCTATCTTGGCGGATCCCAAGGATCCGGTACCGCTCAGATTCGAGAAGTAAGTGGAGTCCTGGGTGCTGAAGATCAGGGTTCCACTGTCGTGGTCATTGACAGCTCTGCCAACACCTGCGGCGGACACAACCTTTGCGCCTGCATTCACAAATGCATCCCTGTCAACCGAGGTAAGGAACCTGTCGACCTTGAAGTTGGAAATATACCAGCCAGCGTGCGCATTCTCATCGCCATCGACACTGTCGAAGACAAAACGCACATCAATTGTACCAGAGTATTCGACCCCCAGCTCAATCGCAACTCTCTGAGCCGTCGTGGTTGGGTCCGGGATACGGATGAGGTCATCCAGAGTTACCTCCTCCAGCTGGCCGGTATTCGGATTCAGGATTTCGATCTTGCCACTGCCAGGAGCATTCGTGGCAAACAAGACCCAATTGCCGTCGTTCACCCCAGCGTGACGGATCCAAACTCCGACCTGGTCAAACTCCCTGGCCAATTGCTCGGTTTCGAGGAAGGAATCAAAGCTTACAACAGCTCCGTTGTTGCTGACCTCCAGGCCGGAGAGAGTTGCATATCCGGCAACACGTCCATTGCTGGTCCCGCGGTAACTCGGGATGGGCGTGGAGCTGTCTTCTGGGTCCACATCACCGAAGTAGAGTGTATTGCCGTTGCCACCGCTTTCGATTACCCGCCAGAGATTCTCAGCATCTGTTATGCTTTGGAAATCAACGGTGGACCCGGCTTCGAAAGTTACCGTGGCAGGCGAGGCTTCAAAGCCTTGGGAAGTCAGTGTCTCTCCTGAAATGTATGAAACTGTGTTGTCTTGCCAGATAACCAAACCATCCGAACCAGACGGGTTGTGGGAAGGAGCAGCACCCATGTTGGCTCCGCGGATTATAACATCAGCTGCGGCCGCGAGATCAGTGAACTCGGGCAGTGGCTCGCCGTCCGGATCGAATTCCTGACCAGCGATGATATAGACTGCCGAACGCTCACCGGTAATCAGGATGGCGATGTCCATGATACCATCGCCGTTATAATCGGCAGGATCGAGGATGATGGCCTGGCGCCCGCTTGCGGTGGCAGTCATCAACGGAGCCGGCAGGTTAATAAAGCGGCGTTCGCTGTTGGCTCCAATGCCGAGGTCAGAGAAGTCTGCTTCACCCGGCAGGATCATGATTGTCGAAGTGCCGTTGGCCAAATTGTCGTTCACACCGGCGACGTAGGAGCCAACGCCACGGCCATCAATATCGCCCAGATTAATCATTACCGGACGGTATGAGGCCAGGGTATCATCCTGGTCCTCGCCAACCAGCAGAAGAGCTGCCGCGGCGTTGCCACCACCAACCATTACAGTGGACCCTACCGCATTCGAGAAGCGGAGCTGATATTGGCCCATCTCCGATGCACGGATCTGGTTATTCTGTCCATCGCGGAAGCCCAGCTCTTCAGCCGCATTGCCATCGGCAACAGTAATCGAGTAAGTGAAATCATAGGCCGCAGTTAGCGCGAGGCGTTGGCCAAGAGCGGTGTTGACAATCTCAACGATAAAGCGGTCAGCGAGGCCCGCGGACTCCAGAGCTTCTGCCAACTCCTGTGCGAGGTCGTGAATGCCAGCACTGTTTGGATTTGGTTCAACCGAAACGGCCACCGGATTGGCTCCCTCGATGGAAATGCCGAAGGTGGCGGTTCCGCTTAGAATACCGGTGGCAGGCGGATTGGCTTCGGCAACAACTGTGTAGGCTGCGACATTCGAAACTTTCAGAATATAATACTCGGGTACTCCTGCGAACTGCTCCGCCGGGACGGCGTCAATTACGCTGCTTGGATCAATGTCGCGGGCTGCATAAAGTGCCATGTTGCTGCCAAAGCCGTTGGCGTTGTTGAACATGTCGAAGCGCTGCTGGCTGATATCCAGATCAAATACAACCTGGATCATGTCCAGCATCAGCTCCGAGGCCACTGTTCCCGAGAACTGCTTCAACGCCTGTGGAGCACGGATCAGGTAGTAGTCAGCGCGATCACCCTCGTGGAAGCTCAGATTGTCAATCGCCATACCCGGTTCGATTTCCGGTAGCAGGGCAGCGAATTCCGCAGTATCGTTGCGACCGGTCTGGCCGCGTTTTTCGACGAAGGTAAAGCGGTCAAACGGTGTCGTGGTATTGCCTGCGATCAGGTCGTTTCCGGAACCGCCGTCAAGGTGGTCACTGCCAGGGCCGCCAGCCAGAAAATCATCGCCAGCACCGCCGAAGATGTAGTCGTCGTAGGCACCACCATACAGCAGATCGTTGCCATCACCACCATAGATATAGAGGCTGGTGAGTGAACCGCCACCCTGTTCGCGGGCTCCGGGCTTGATACCCCATTCATCAGTCTGGTTGAGGAAGGTGAATCCTGGGTCACCGCGGAAGGTGTCATCCCCACCCTGCAGGTCGATTACCATCTTCTGCACATTGAATGCCTGGAAGAAGTAGTAGTGCTGGACATAGATCGGCCGGCCTGGGTCATTCCCCTGTTCGGATTCAAAGCCGAGGGATTCCGCACCGGAGATCTTCATTTCAGTCAGCCCTTGCTGCACGGCCGCACCCGAGGTCAGCATTATAAAGCGGCCATCTCGAACACCGAAAGTGATTAGATCCGTGAGATCGGTTTGCTGGCCGGGGGTTTCGCCGTCCATCAGTTTAGCCTCGCGCAGTGCAGCGTTCATATCGGCAGCGAGGTCACGCAGGCCATTATTAACCGTGGCGCTGAACTCAAGGTCTGCAGCTGCACCGAATCCGAGCAGACGTAGAGCCCCAGCTTGTGCGGCTTCGAGCGTGATGGTGTTGCTGGAAAGAATATTGTTCGGAGCGAGGACCAGTTTGCCATCTTCATGGATGAACTGGACGCGGTTGGTAATTCCGCTCTGACGCAGGCCTTCATTCAGCAGATCAACGAGGAATGGAGTGATATCTTCTGCGGGAACCTGAGGACCAATCTTGAAGACCTTGGCGTTGAAAACATCGCCTGTGCTATCGGCTTCGATTTCTATCTCAACACCATCAATCGTAAGGGTGGCCTTCGCTTTTGCCGAGCTGCTGCCTCCGGCAAGGCTCACCTGAGTTCCGGCAGCATCGGAAGTCAGGGTTGCAGACTCTCCTTTAACAGTAGCCGAATAACCGTCGATCAGGCTAATGGCCCTTGCAATGCTCGCGTGGGTAGCTCCGGGCAGGAAGTGGATGATAAAGCCGTGGATATCGTGTTCTGTATCGTGGCCTTCGGTAAAATAGAGGGAGCGGAGGTCAGCCTTGACGGCAGCCGTGTCACCAGCACCGAAGATCACATTGAAATCGAGTTCCGGCGGCACATCAGTAAAGTCGGGACCACTGCCACTGTAGTTCGGGGCGTTATCCGCTTCGATCTTACCGTCGGTTTCAGATGCGGGCACAGTTACTTGATAAACCGGGCCATCGGCACCCTCTTCACCGAGCATGACGTAGAAAGTGAAGTCTCCCTGGAGGCGGCCTGCGCGCAGGGCATTCTCGACACTGCTACCTGCGGTGATCACACTTCCCGGCAGCTCATCCATCATGAACTCCTGATTCGCGGTATCCCAAACCTTGGAAGTGAACTCCCAGCGCTGCAGAACCGGATTGAAACGGATCGAAGCAAAGTCCGGCACGTCGCGGCCCAGATTGTCCACATCACCACCAAGGAAGAGGATGCGATTCTCGCCTCCACCACCCTGGATAATATCGCTGAATGTCGGAATAAAGGTTTCACCTGTGCTATCCAGCACCGGCAGTTCATCGGGCATGATCTGGAATGTATCGTTGCCAGTGCCACCGAACAGCAAGTCGGGTGCACCACGGTCGTAACCGCCGGAAATAACGTTGTTCCCGCCGGTGCCAAAAATCCAGTCCTCACCAGCGCCACCCTGCAGTCGGTCATTACCGGGACCACCGATGATCACATCGCGGCGGACCTGGTCCGGGCGGGTTGCCATATCAAGAGTCAGGGTTTCAGCATCCGAATTGAGGTCGAAATGCAGGGAGTAGATTGTCGGCACCAGATTTGGTGAATTGACACGCAGGAGGTAAGGAACACCCGCCTTCAGGCCACCCAGATTGAGCGCGGTTGCGTCCTGGCCGGAGAGATCGCGCTGAACG
>JBJHBN010000177.1:0-4382 GCA_050485505.1 Opitutales bacterium
TGAAGACATATACTTTTTCCGCAAGTGATTGCGGATAAGGATCGCTGTCAGGTTTAAAACTATAACCAGCATAATCAGGACCAAAGTCGACGCAAAGACCAGTGGTTTGGTCGCTTCAGTATCCGGCGATTGCAGGGCTACGATATAGATGTGAAAACCCAGATGCATGAACTTACGATCGAGGTGAATAAACGGGAACAGATCGTCCACGGGCAAGCTCGGCGCAAGGGCCATTACGCCCACTAGCAGGAGCGGCGCCACCTCGCCTGCTCCGCGCGCCATGGCAAGAATCAGTCCAGTCAGAATACCAGGACTCGAAGCAGGCAGAACCAAGCGCTGAATAGTCTGCCACTTGGAGGCACCACAGGCCAAAGAACCCTCGCGCACACCGCGCGGCACTGCGGCCAGAGCCTCTTCTGTCGCAACAATGACCACCGGCACAGTCATCAGTGCCAACGTCAGAGATGCCCAGAGAATTCCCCCGGTTCCAAATACCGGCGTGTTGATCGCCACCATACGTGGAAAAAACCAACTGTCGATTTGGGCTCCGACTACGTGGATGAAAAAGCCAAGCCCAAACACGCCAAAAACAATGGCCGGCACACCGGCGAGGTTGTTGATGGAAATGCGTACAGCGCTGACCAGTGGGCCCTGTTTGGCGTATTCTCTCAGATAGACTGCAGCCAACACACCAAATGGAGTCACCGCCAGGCTCATCAGGATCGTCATGACCAAAGTCCCGAACAGAGCGGGAAAGATGCCACCCTCGGTGTTCGCTTCGCGCGGATAGTCCGTCAGGAATTCCCAAATCTTGAAGAAAAACCAGGACCACCGATCAACTATGGACATCGCGTTCGGATAATAGAAGTTGACTATATCGCCCATGGGTTGGCTGCGCTCCACACCATCCGGCAGCACAAAGTGAAACGTCACTTGCCGCTGTTTCGCGCGTAGGCGGTCGCTCTCATCCAACAGCGGCTGCAACTCCGCATTCAGGCGTTCGATTCGCTCCTGATAATCCGCCCGTTCCCTGGCTTGACGCTCATTGAGTTCCGGAAGCGAATTGAAGTAGCGCAATTCGTTGCGCGCACGGTCAATTCGCAAATTAATACGACCCATTTGGCGACGCTCCAGTTCGTCCAGAACCGATCGGCGTTCCCGCACTATGGACAATTCCCGCCGCAACACCTGATCAAATTCCGGATCTTCAACCGACACCTCTGTTCCGTCCGCGAAGACCAGCTTACGCGGGAACAGAATAGCATTACCCCATTCCAGCCGTTCCACCATCAGGATACCCTTGGGATACTCAATCGATTCGATCTTACCCTTGTTCAGGTAGGCAAATGTCTGTCCATAAACATCCCGATTCCCGGTATATAGCTGAATCTCGCGCAAGTAGTCCGGATTCTCCGTCGCTTGATCCAGCAAATGCGCCTGATTCGGCGCGAGGTTCTCGACAATCATCCCCCTTTCCTGAGTGATGACGCCGGCTACCTTCGGACCACCCCGAAAGAGGTATCCATCTTCCTCGGACAAGGTGATTTCGACAACCTTCTTTGGCCAAAAATAATTGAACCCGTTCCAAGCGATGATCGCCAGGAGAAAGAGGATCATGAACAAACCGATAGCAAGCCCTAAGCCGGTCAACCAAACCCAAACTTCACCAGCAGGTTTATCCGTCCTCACAAATGCACTTTTCTTTTTCATTGGATGAGCAATTACCAAAAATTAGTATCCCGTTCGTTCAGCTTTATTCGACAGCCCGGAAACGCTTCCGCAGCCACTGCCGAAGTACTTCGGCAATTGTGTTCAATGTAAAGGTAAAGAGGAAAAGTATCATGGCACATAGGAAAAGGGTACGATACAAGGTTCCGTCCTTCTCGGCCTCGGAAAGCTCAACGGCAATATTAGCCGACAGCGTTCGCATCCCCGTGAATGGGTTAAAGTCCTGCACTACGGCATTTCCCGTCGCCATCACCATGATCATGGTCTCCCCTATTGCGCGGCCAAAGCCGATCATCAAAGCCGAAAAGATTCCAGCAGCGGCAGTTGGCAGGATGACCCGAATAGCAGTCTGCCAGCGACTGGCCCCCAAGGCAAGTGAGCCGGATTGGAAACTCTTGGGAACATTGCTCATTGCATCTTCCGATATCGTAAAGATGATGGGAATAACGGCAAACCCCATGGCAAAACCAACAACGAAGGCATTGCGTGTCTCAAAGTCCATGCCCAGCGTATTGACGACCCATAGCCGAAAAGATCCGATCTCCCTCTCCAGTTCTGCATCATATTGCAGGAAGAGCCAATCCTCAATGCGGACGCCAAGGTTCCAACCCATCACACCCACAATAAAAGCCGGGATAGCAACCACGATGAACTCGGTACCATTGGGAATCCTCAGACGAATATGATTGGGCAAGCGCCCCCAGCCAATCCCAACGATCAAGGCGCCCGCAAAGAGACCAATAATCCCCAAAACAACCGACGGCACCGCGTTACTGATCAACGGCGATAGCCAGAGCGCAGCAAAAAAGCCGAGCACAACGGAAGGCAGCGAAGCCATGATCTCCATAGTCGGCTTGACCACCCGTTTTAAGGAAGGCCGCAGAAACTGGGAAACATAAATAGCACTGAGCAATGCTATCGGAACCGCTACCAACATCGCGTAAAAAGTCCCCTTCATCGTGCCGATTATCAATGGAACCAAGGATAACTTTCGCTCAAATTCAACCGGCCCAGATGACTGCCAATCGTAAATCTCTCCCTGGCGGCCCTCGTAAGCAATTCGACGGAAGTAGCTGGTCCAGCCCGCAATGGGATGCTCATCATCAAGGTCCCAAAAATGTAGGTGATTCGAATCATCCAGAAAAATCATTCCGTCGTAACGAGGGGTGATAAAACCCTTTACCGCATTGAACGGAAGGGTCCCTTCCCAGCGAATGTCTTCGGTGGTCATAAACCGAAGCGAAGCAAAATTCTCACTTCCTTTCAGAAAAGCTTTATTCCGGCGACTCGCTGAAAAATAGCTGGCCGGCGTCTCAAGCGCGGGGAAGGTCTTGGTATGCCCAAAAACCCGTGTGCTGGTGTCTGGATCCAAGTAAACACTCCAAACCCTCATCTCCCCTATCGAATTTGTTACAACAATGGAAACATCCCCCAAAACAAAGTCCATCGAAACAATACCCGGCTCCTCGCTGTCCTCAAAAGGTGTAAAACTTTGACGCAGCGAGAATCCGCTCGATGTGAGAAACAGGTAATCCACTTCACCGCTTTCGTAAGCAACCAGAATGCTATCTGCCTCGTAGCTGATAAGTATCTGGGTAGGCGTGTCGCGCATCAAATCCGTTAAATCGAACCGACGATCCACCGTCAGCTCACCTGCTGAAAAGAGCCCTCTGCGCTGGGAAAGCGTGACCGCATGTAACTCAGTTCTCCCATCCACCTCCTGGATTGCAGCAGCCAATCGTCGATTACCGCGACTGCCGTACCGCAATTCAAGAATCGGATGGCCTTCTCTGCCAATATTTAGAATTGGCATTGTGGATAAGGAAGGCTCGATAATCCGACCCGAGTCTGCCGGATAAGTAGGCCGGTAATTCACATCAATGACAGTGAAACGACCATCTTCAGAACCCACTCGAATCTCATCGGTTATCGTATTCAATGAGATGTGTGAAACAATAAAATCATCCGGTAAATTGTTAGGTAAACGAAAAGTACCCCGATTCTCGTAGTCCTTCGACTCCATCTCGAGGTCGACGAAATAGACTTCGGCATTCTCACTGACGAAGTATGGCACTTCGCGCCATTCATCAATGCCCAGAAACATAAACGCCTCGTCCGGAAGGGCAAAAACCGCTTTTGCTTCAACATCCGCAGAACGGAAAAGCGGCAGCGTCTTAGCTCCGATAAAGACAAAGATGAAGAAGACAGCTACGATGATCGAAATACCTCCGATCATGATAAGCCCGGTCATGAACTTATCAAAAAAAAGGGTCCGGGCAGCTACCTGGAAGCGCTCAGGAACGGCTTTCAAAGGTGGTTTTTGCATCGAAGGGAAGGGTTCTGGTTCAAAACAGAAAATTCGGAAAAAAGAGGAGAGGGGGAGCTAAAAAAGCCGCCCCCTCTATAAAGAACAAACAAACAAGGAACAAAATCAACGGAGCAAGCCGCGGCCTTCTTCAACAACGCTGGCAGGCAATGGAAAGAAGCCGGCACGGACCACGTGCTCCTGCCCCTGCAAGGACAGGACATAACGCAGAAACTCACCCGTTAGCGTATCGATCTCCTCACGTGGGTTCTTGTTCACGTAGAGATACAGCAAACGAAAGATCGGGTAATCACCGGACAGGCAGTTGGCCATATTGGGTTCAAAGAAT
>JBJHBN010000177.1:4392-5613 GCA_050485505.1 Opitutales bacterium
GAGGTAGCCGATACCTGAATACCCGATGCCGAAACGGTCTTCGCCAATGGCTTGGGTAACAGCGGAGGATCCGGGCATTTCCTGATACCGGGCTCCATCATAGTCACCCCCACCAAGCGCCAAATTGCGGAACACACCGTAAGTACCACTCACGCTGTTACGACCGTAAACAGATACTCGCTGATTCGCCCACTCACCGCCGAGACCGGCCTGACCCCAGGTGCGGATCGGAGTGTGTCCCAAGCGATTGGTGCTTGAAAACATGGCATCAATTTCGGGCAAAGACAGGCCTTCGATAGGATTGTCACGGTGGACAAAGACAGCCAGCGCGTCGATCGCAATCACAATTTCCGTGGGCTGATAGCCGTAACGGGCTTCAAATGCATCCCGTTCACTTTCGCGCATCTGACGGCTCATGGGGCCGATCTGGGCAGTGCCGTCAATCAACGCTGCCGGAGCGGTTCCCGAACCTGCTCCTTGAATCTGGATATTCACGTTTGGATACACACTCTCAAAGCCTTCAGCGAGCAGCTGAAGCACCACAGTAAGAGTGTTGGAGCCAACAGAATTGAGAGTTCCGGACACACCCGCAACACGATCGTACTGCGGCAGATTAGGATCAATGTCGGCACTCGCGGAAAAAGGCAGAACTGCAACAGCTCCAGCCAAAGCGATTATCTTGCTTATTTTTTTCATGAATCGATTATCAGTTATTGATGAGATTTAAGGAGAATCCTTGAATTAGAATTGCATACGGACGCCAGTTATCAGGGTCGTGGTTTTTCCCTTGGGCTGCGGGTCAACTGTATCGTTGTAGTTTTCGGCACGCTCGATACCGGCCATCAACTTGAGGTTGTCGCCGGAGATAAAGTAGTTAATCCCAGCATACAGTGCGTTGTAACGATTGCCTGAGCGATAGATACCCGGAACATCGGCAGCATAGCGATTCGCACCGACATTAACACCGGCATCGCCTTTGACCTGCTCGTAGCGCAGCACACCCTGAAGCTTGCTGGGCGTAAAGAAGTAGGAAGGCATCACATACCAACCACGGATCTTGTTGCTGGCATGATCAGAACCCTGCATGTATTCGGCACGAAGGTCGAATTCATTGGCGCGGTAATGGGCGCTGAAAGCGATGGCATCCTCAAAGCGGTAGTAGCCACTGGCCTTGGTACTATGGAGGTAATCCAGGCGCAGGCGGACCGGACTCATATTGTA
>JBJHBN010000178.1:0-5607 GCA_050485505.1 Opitutales bacterium
GCATTGGGCGTGGCTGATCCGCTGGCTGGAGTCGCGGTTTCAAGCTAAAGCTTGTGCTCCAACGGCCCGGTTCCATTGCGCTGCGCGGTGGGTGAGGTAGAGTCCGGTTCGCCGAACCGGCCTTCAGGGCAGAAAAACCTGTTGTCGATTTTCCTTTCGGAAGGCTTTCCAGTTGGAGTGGGGCAGGGTTTCGAGGAAGGCTTTTCCGTAAGTTTTGTGGAGAATGCGGGAATCGAGGATGACGAGGTTGCCACTGTCGGTCTTGGAGCGAATCAGGCGTCCGAGGCCCTGACGGAAGGGAATCAGGGCTTCGGGCAGGGTCAGTTCGAAAAAGGGTTGGCCGCCGCGTTCGCGGCAGAGTTCGTGGCGAGCTTCGGTGATGGGGTGGCTGGGGTTGGCAAAGGGAAGGCGGGTGATGATGACTTGGGACAGTGCTGGACCGGCGATGTCGACGCCAGTCCAGAAGCTATCGGTGCCGAGGAGAACGGCATTGGCTTCGGAACGCATGCGCTCGACGAGTTGGCTTCGGGGTCCGTCCTGGCCCTGGCAAAGCAGGCTGCGGTCGCTGGTTTCGAGCTGCGGCCGCAGCTCTGTGGCGACGGCATTGAGGTCCTGATAACTGGTGAACAAAACCAGAGTACCGCCCTTCACCTGCTCCACACAGAAGCGGATGGAGTCGATCAGGAATGCCTTGTCGAGGCGTTGGTTGCCGGGCTGCAGGACCGGGGCATCGCTGGCGATGAATATCTGCAGATTGCGTTCGTAGTCAAAGGGCGAGTGCTCCTGATAGGCATGCTCGGTGAAGGCTCCAACTTTGCGTTTGAAGGAGTCCATATCTCTGCCCTCGGCGAGTGTGGCACTGGTCAGGACAACACCGGTGTCGCGTTCGAACAAATGCTGACGAAGGATGGGGGCGACGTCGATCGGTGCAGAGCGCACGTGAATCGTGGATTCGCGCCGGCCGGTGCGTTCCACCCAGTAAACTGCCTCCGGGTTGCCGAGGTCCAGGGCCTCACGCAGTCCATCCCGATAGCCCAGAATGCTGGCACGGAGACCCTTCAGCTCGTCGCGGGCGGGGCCTTCCTCGAGGCGGTATTCACATTTGGAAATGCCGTTGGCAAGTTCGCTCAGGGGTTCATCAAGGTCGTTCAGAATCCAGCCTTCCTCGCGTACCCGTACGCATCCGTTTTTGCTAAGCAGATTCTCGTGAATGCGGGTAAAAAACTGCCGACTGGCTTCGAGGGCGGTATCGACCAGGCGGCACTGCGCGATAGTTCCGTAGCGGTGGAGTAGGCCGCGGGCCTTCTTGCGCTTCGATTGATAGAGTCGCATCAGTTGTCGGCGCAAGCCATAGGAGCTGATGCGCAGGCCGAAGTGTTCGGCAGCGATGGCCGGAAGGCGGTGGGCCTCGTCCACAACAAGGAAATCATTTGGAAACAGCACGCCCGGCTGCTTGCGCCCGGGCGAATGTCCGCTGGCCAGCAGCGCCATCAAGAGGCTGTGGTTGACGATGATTACCTGAGCCTTGCGCAGTGCTGCCCGGGCCTTGCGGTAGAAACAACTGTGGGTGTTACAGTTGCGGTTGTTGCAGGCGGAACCGTCTGCGTGTACCCATTCCCAAACATCGTGTGAGGGGATTGGGTCCAGCTCTGATATAAGACCGGTTTTGGTCTGCTCAGCCCAGTTCGCGATGCGCTCCAGTTCCTTCTGCTCACTGGAGGGAAACAGCTCGGTGCGGGTGGACAGTGCCTGGCGTAGGCGACTGCCGCAAAGGTAGTTGGATTTGCCGACAAGCAGTGCGTGTTTGAAATCCTTGTATTTTTCCAGACTCGGGTCTGCGCGAAACAGGCCGCGGCAGAGCTCGAGGTCCTTGTTTTGAATTTGCTCCTGCAGCGCAATCGTGTGACTCGAAACCAGCAGCGGCCTTTCGGTCTCAATGGCATGAATCAGGCCCGGGATCAGGTAGGCGAGGCTTTTGCCGACCCCGGTGCCAGCTTCGAACAGAAGGGATTGGCTTTCGGCAAAAGCTTCAGCCACACATTCGGCCATGCGCGATTGCTGCGGACGGTGTTCCAGGCCAAGGGTTCTGACCAGCAGACCGCTGTCCGCGAAGAGGTCGTAGGAAAGGTCCACGACTGGCGGGATGCGTGCTGGCGGTTTGCCAAAACCCTCGTTCAGTCCGATCATGAATTAAAGGCCAATGCGGCGCAGCAGAGCTTGCGGATCGGGGTCACGGCCCATGAAGGCGCGGAAGAGGGCTTGAGGTTCCTCGGAGTTGCCCTTGCTGAGAATAGTCTCGCGAAAGGCCCGGCCGGGTGCCGGGTTCAGCAGTCCTTCCTTGAGAAAGCGGCTGAAGGCATCGGCATCCAGCACCTCTGCCCATTTGTAGCTGTAGTAGCCAGCGGCATAGCCGGTGGAACTGCTGAATAAATGTGCGAACTGGCGGACGTTGGAGCGGAAGGGGATCGGCGATGGGACGAGGTAGTCGGCGATGGTTTCGCCAATGACCTCGTCTATATTGCCTTGCATGAACCGCTGCGGTTTGAGGTGCATTTCCAGATCGAATTTGCCGAAGCTCAATTGGCGCATCTGGAAACGGGCCGATTGGAAATTGCGCGCCGCGATCATTTTATCGAAGAGCGCCTGAGGAATGGGCTCGTCGGTCTGCCAGTGGCGGGCGAAGAGATCAAGGCTTTCGCGTTCCCAGCACCAGTTTTCGAGTAGCTGTGAAGGCAGTTCAACAAAGTCCCAAGCCACGTGTGTGCCGTTCAGGCTGCGAATTTCGACCTCGCCGAGCAGGTGGTGAATGAGGTGACCGAATTCGTGGAAAACGGTGGTGACTTCATTGTGCGTCAGCAGGGCGGGTTGCTTTCCGAGCGGTCGCGACATATTACCCGCGACGAGCCCTAGGTGAGGCGTATCGCTGGTGCCCCGGTCGCCAGTAATCAGGCCCGCCATCCAGGCACCCCCGCGCTTGCTTGGGCGCGGATGCCAGTCGCTGAAAAATGATCCGAGGTGGCGACCACTGTCGACATCGTGAATCTCGTAGTAGCGCACTTCATCGTGCCAGGCGGCCGGTCGGTTTTCGGTCCGTTCGCGGACGCGAATGCCGAACAGGCGCTCGGTCAGCTGGAACAGGCCGTTCAGGACCTTGGGCAGGGCGAAGTAAGGTCGCAATTCCTCTTCGTCGAAATCGTAGCGGGCCTTGCGCAGCTTTTCCGACCAGTAAGCCTGCTCCCAGGGAAAGAGCGCCCGCTGTTTTTCACCGGTCTGCTCTGCGCGAAATGCCTCGAGCTCAGCGTTTTCCTCGCGAAAGGCCTGGAGGGTACGGCGGTGAAGGTCGTCGACAAACGCCAGCGCTTGCTCTCCCGATTTGGCCATTCGACGTGACAGCACGAGGTCTGGGAAATGCGACTTACCAAGTATCTCCGCCTTCTCCTGGCGCAGTTTTAGGATATCCCGCACAAGCTGCGTATTGTCGTGAGGTTCGGACGAGGCGACTGCAATGAAGGCTTCATACAACTCGCGGCGAATGGCGTCTGAATCCAAATAGCGCATAGCCGGCATGAACGACGGTGCCTGCAGATTGAAGCGATAGGCCGGCTTGCTGTCAGAGCCCTTGCCATTTTTGAGTGCATCGTCCCTGGCCGCCTCGATCAGAGATTCTGGCAGGCCAGCCAGCTCCTTGCGGTCCGTGACGATTTTTTCATAGGCATTGAGAGAATCGAGGCTGTTGTCGCCGAAGCTCTGGGTGACGGTGGACAGCTTTTCCTCGATTGCCTCAAGTCGCGCTTTGGCAGCATCGTCAAGGTGGGCTCCGGATTCCTTGAAATCAGCCAGCGCCTCTTTCATGAAGCGCTGCTGAACCGCATTCAATTCTTTCGCCGCAGACGAGTCGGCGAAGGCCTGCAGTTTTGCGTAAATCGAGCTGTCGAGGTACACCCGTGTGAAAAAGCGCGTAACCTCCGGCTGCAGGGCTTGGCGGGCCTTACGCAGTTCAGCCGAGTTGGCCACGCCATCCAAGTGGCTCGAGAAGCGCCAGGCCCGGTGCAGCGGATCCAGTGCCCGCTCCAGGGCCAGAAAACTGTTGTCGAAGCTGAGTTCCGAATCCGCTGTCTCACGAATCGCCTGCAAGCGCTCGGCCCCCCGATTCAAGCCCTCGCGCACAGCTGGCTCCAGCTGATCAGGTGTCATCGCATCCCAAGGCAGTTCAATGCCCGTTGCCAAAAAAGGATTTTTCATGGTGAAAATCCATGCACCCCTTTGCCTCTGAGTTCAAGCAGAGTTCTTCCGGAAGCTGTGGCGCCCTCGGCGAGGCCGCCCTATCAGGATTGAGGGTTCTCCTTAAACCCAGCCGCGGAGCTTAACGGCTTCGGCGACGCGAGAAACCGATACGAGGTAGGCGGCGAGGCGCATATGGACTTTTTGCGAGTCGTGCATGTCGTGTACGGCTTTATAGGCTCGGGACATGTGGTAGTCGAGTTTTTGGTGTACTTCTTCCAGTGACCAGTAGTAGTTCATGTTGTTCTGAACCTGCTCGAAGTAGCTGACGGTGACGCCGCCGGCATTGGCAAGAAAGTCGGGGATGACGTGGACGCCATTCTCGTGGAGAATCTTATCCGCATTGGGGGTGGTCGGGCCGTTGGCGAGTTCGCAGATCAGCTTGGCTTTGACCTTGGGTGCGTTCTGGCGGGTGATGACATTTTCGAGGGCCGATGGGTAGAGAATGTCGACGTCCAGCTCCAGCAGGCTGTCGGGGTCGATCTCCTCGGAGCCGGGAAAGTCGGCGACCTGACCGGTCTTAAGCTTGTGCTTGACCAGTGCCTTGGGATCCATGCCGTCAGGATTATAAATGGCTCCGCTGGAGTCGGAAACGGCCACCAGTTTGCCACCGCCGAGGAGTTCCGGGTGCAGGGTCGCCGCGTGCTGTCCGGCGTTGCCAAAGCCTTGAATCGCATAACTGCCGGCGGGGTCGAGCTTTAGGCGTTCGCAGGCGTAGCGCACGCAGAGCACACCGCCGCGGGCGGTGGCGTCATTGCGACCCTGAGATCCGCCGAGGGGCAGGGGTTTGCCGGTGATGACGGCAGGATGGGATTTGCCGGTGATGACCTCGTATTCGTCCATCATCCAAGCCATGATTTGGGGCGTGGTGTAAACGTCGGGAGCCGGTACGTCGCGGTCAAAACCAAGTTCGCGGGCCATAACACGCATCCAGCCCCTGGCAAGGCGCTCTTTCTCGCCGTCGGAAAGGTTCTTGGGGTTGCAGGTGACACCGCCCTTGCCGCCGCCCAAGGGAATGTCGACTACCGAGGTCTTCCAGGTCATCCAGGCTGCCAGCGCCCGCACGGTGTCCATTGTCTCTTCGACGTGCCAGCGGAGACCGCCCTTGCATGGCCCCCGGGCATCATTGTACTGCACGCGGTAGCCGTGGAAGACTTCCGTGCTGCCATCGTCCATTTTTACAGGGATCGTGAACTTGTATTCACGCCGGGGCCAACGCAGCAAATCGCGCATTGCGGGTTCAAGACCAAGCAGCTCAGCAGCCTCGTCAAATTGTGCCTGGGCAATGGCAAATGGGTTGTGGGTGTTGGATGTACTCATGGGGGT
>JBJHBN010000179.1:0-5581 GCA_050485505.1 Opitutales bacterium
CGCCGCCACCGCAAATGCCTTCGACGATGGCCCAGGGGACGATTCATGGCTACTGCGTAGGTGAGCCCTGGAATCAGGCGGCTGTGGCTCAGCGGATCGGAGTTCCGGTAACGACCAATTATGACATCTGGCGGAACAATCCGGAAAAGGTTTTTGGAGTGACGGCCGAATGGGCTGAGCGCTACCCGAACACCCACGTGGCGGTCGTGAAAGCGCTGATCCGAGCAGGGCAGTGGCTGGATGAAAGTATAGAGAACCGCCAGGAGGCCGCGCGCATCCTCTCCCGCCCGGAATACATTGGCGCCGATTACGAAGTGATTGCAGCCAGTATGACAGGAACCTTTGAGTTCGAACCTGGCGATGTGCGTGATATGCCGGATTTCAATGTGTTTTTCCGCTACCACGCAACGTACCCATTTTACAGCGACGCGGTTTGGTTCCTGACTCAGATGCGTCGCTGGGGACAGCTGACGGAGGGCCGGGACGACGACTGGTACCATGACCAGGCGCAGCGCATCTATATGCCGGAAGTCTGGCAGGAAGCGGCTCGCCGACTGGTCGCCGAAGGTCACTTGGCTGTGGACGATATCCCGGACACCGATGGTTTTAAGGATCCGGACGATGGTTTCATCGATGGCGTGATCTACGACGGGCGCGAACCCAACGCTTACCTGCGCCAGTTCTCCATCGGTTATAGCGACTGAATTTCAACTCAATCCGACTATGCTCAATCGTATCATTCATACTCTGGAAAAGATCGGCTTTGGCTGGTTGACACCAGTCATTCGCCTCTGCGCCGGGCAAGCTCCGAAGGAGCAGTTGCCGCTTATCGCCAAAGGCATTCTGGTGCCGATCTTGTCCGTAGTGCTGTTCTGCCTGGTGTGGGCGGCTGCGGCGCCGAAGGTGCAAACCAATATCGGCACCGTTCCTGGTCCGGGTGAAGTGTTTTCCCAGGCGGGTCAGCTGTGGGAAGATCACAAGGAGCACCGCGAACGACGCGCTCAGCACGCCGAGCGCCAGGCCGAGTTGCAGCTTAGATTTGAGGAGCGCTTTCCCGACCGCGAATGGACTCCGCGTCCATTCACCGGGAGCCCGAGCTATATGGATCAGATAGTGGTTTCGCTGAAGACGGTGTTCGCCGGCTTCCTGATTGCCTCGTTCGTAGCCATTCCTATCGGAATTCTCTGCGGCATGAGCTCGACGGTGTATGCGGGGCTCAATCCAATCATTCAGATACTCAAACCGGTTTCGCCGCTGGCTTGGTTGCCGATCGTCATGATTCTGGTGGCCGCCCTCTACAATCCGGCCAATCCGATGTTTGAGCGGGCTTTTCTGAGCTCAGCGATTGTGGTCGCCCTGTGCTCGCTGTGGCCGACGCTGATCAATACCGCGATAGGAGTCAGCTCGGTGGACAAGGATCACCTCAATGTTGCAAAGGTGCTGAAACTGGGACCGGCCACGCGTATTTGGAAAATCATTCTACCTTCCTCGTTGCCTTATATTTTCACCGGTTTGCGTCTGTCTCTTGGTGTTGGCTGGATGGTGCTGATCGCGGCGGAGATGCTGGCGCAGAATCCGGGCCTTGGGAAGTTCATATGGGATATGTATCAGAGCAGTAGCAGCAGTACGCTGGCTTACATCATGGTGGCGGTGATCACAATCGGGATCATTGGCTTTGCCCTGGATCGCCTGATGCTGACGCTGCAGAACCTTGTGAGCTTCGAAGAAAAGCCCGGTTGACCCAAAGGAGTGCGTAATCATGAAAGCTATTGAATTCCAGAACGTCAGCAAAGGGTTTGGTCCCCAGGGTCCGAATCGCGAGGAAGTCTTGAAGGACATCAACCTGAGCGTTGAAGAAGGCGAGTTTGTTGCCATCATCGGCTATTCGGGGAGCGGCAAGAGCACCTTGATCAACCTGATCGCCGGACTACAGAAGCCGGATGTCGGCTCGGTCTTGTTCGAAGGTCAGCCGGTGCGCAACTGTGATCCAGAGCGCGGCCTGGTTTTTCAGAACTATTCCCTGCTGCCCTGGCTTACTGTCTATGGCAATGTTGCTCTGGCGGTGAACAGCGTATGCAAGGAGCTTTCGCCCAAGGAACGCGATGAGCGGATTCGTCATTACATCGAAATGGTAAACCTCAGCCCGGCCATCGATAAGCGCCCGGCAGAGTTGTCCGGCGGCATGCGCCAGCGAGTTTCGGTGGCCCGCACCCTCGCAACGGACCCCAAAATCCTTTTGCTGGACGAACCCCTAAGTGCGCTCGACGCCTTGACCCGGGGGGTGCTGCAAAATGAGATCGCACAGATTTGGGAACGCGAGCGCAAGACCGTTGTGCTGATCACCAACAGTGTCGACGAAGGACTGCTGCTGGCTGACCGGGTGATTCCTCTCACGCTGGGCCCAGGGGCGACCCTCGGCCCGGAGTTTGTTGTCGACCTACCGCGGCCACGTCGGCGGGCGGACATGAATCACAACCCGGAGTACATTCGCATGCGTACGGAAATCACTGCTTACCTGAGTGATTTGCGCGGGAATGCCGGGGCACAGGATGACGACAAACTGATTCCCTTCCCCAACCTTCAACCTTTGGACCCAAGCGAACGCAGCGCGCACGTTTTCTCCTGGGTCCGCTGAGTGGAACTGACCATGACCGAATATAAAAAACCATTTTTGGAACTTTCGCAGATGCGGAAGGTGTATGAAACGCCGAAAGGCCCGGCAGTTATCCTGGATGACTTCAATCTGAAGGTCTACAAAGGCGAGTTCATCACCTTCATTGGCCACAGTGGCTGTGGCAAGTCCACGGCGCTGACCATGATAGCTGGCTTGAACAGCATCAGCGGCGGTGTCGCGATTCTCGACGGCAAGGAGATTACGGGCCCGGCACCTGATCGCGGTGTGGTGTTTCAGTCGCCCTGTCTGCTGCCCTGGATGACAGCCTATGACAATGTCATGCTGGGCGCCAAGCAGGTCTATTTCCACGGTACGCGTCAGAAACGGCGGGAGATTGTGGAGTATTTCCTGATTCAGGTAGGGCTCAAGGACGCCATGCACAAGCGAGCCGCGGACCTTTCGCAGGGCATGCGTCAGCGCTGCGGGATTGCCCGTGCTTTTGCGTTGAATCCGAAGATGCTCTTGCTGGATGAACCTTTTGGAATGCTCGACCAGTTGACCAAGTACGAGTTGCAGGAAGTATTGATCGATCTCTGGTCCCGCGACCAGAAGACGGCTGTCATGGTGACTCACGACGTGGACGAGGCCATTTATCTTTCGGACCGGGTGGTCATGTTGACCAATGGTCCTGCCGCAAAGGTTGGTGACGTCCTTGAGATCGATTTTGAGCGGCCGCGGAGTCGCCTATCTATAATGAAGGAGAAACGTTACTACGAATACCGCGAGCACCTGATTGCCTTTCTCGAAAACTGCGAATCAGAGAAGGCCAATATTGCCCGCAAGAGAAGTTCCGGGCCTTCCAGTTCCAAGCAGGGAGTATCTTTTTTTAATCGAATTACTCGTCGCAACCGGGAGAAACCGGTTGCCGTAAATGCCTGAAAATGCGCGACGAAACGTCAGTGGATTGGGATGCGGCCGAAGCCGTTGACCCGGTAACGCGCTACCTACAGAAGGAGCAGCGTCTGGAAACACCGGTGGCCCGCTTTGCCGAGGCGCATGCGACTGAGTCGCTGCGGGTTGAGTCGTATCGAAGTCTTATTCCACTGACTGCTCCGCAGAAAGGCGAACAGTACGCTTTTGAGGTCAACCTGGATCAGTGCACAGGATGTAAGGCTTGCGTGACGGCTTGCCATAGCCTGAACGGATTGGATGAACATGAAGCCTGGCGTGACGTGGGGTTGATGCAGGCTGACGCACCGGCCGCCTATCAGCAAACGGTTACCAGCGCCTGTCACCACTGTGCCGATCCGGGTTGTCTCAACGGTTGCCCTGTGGACGCCTACGACAAGGATCCCGAGACCGGCATCGTTCACCACCTCGATGACCAGTGCATCGGCTGCCAATACTGCATTCTGAAGTGTCCCTATGACGTACCGAAATACAACAAGCGTTTGGGCATCGTACGCAAATGCGATATGTGCCACAGCCGTCTGGCGGAGGGCGAGGCACCGGCTTGTGTGCAGGCTTGTCCGAATGAGGCTATCCGTATTGTGAAGGTGCCAACCGAGTCGGCAATTAGTGAAGAAGACTCAGACCCGGTCTTCAAAGGTTTTCCGCAGGCCGCCACCGAGCGTGGATACACCCAGCCGACAACGCGCTACCTGAGTAGGCGTAGCGTTCCCGAGGCTGCGCAGGCAGCCGATGCCCGTACACTACGTCCGCAGCATTTGCATGGACCGCTGGTGGTGATGTTGTTGCTGACTCAGTTTTCAGTTGGATTGCTGAGCTCAGGTTATTTGCTCGGCAGCCGTGCGCTCCTTTTTGCCGCCGCTGTTAGCTGTCTGGCCGGGCTGATGGCCAGTGGTGCCCATCTCGGACAACCCTTGAAGGGTTGGCGTGCCTTTGTTGGCTGGCGGCATTCCTGGTTAAGCCGGGAGGTCATCGCCCTTGGCGCTTATATGCCCTTGTTGGCCGCAACATTGCTTCCCGCTTTGAGTTTTATCGCACCTCTGGCCATTGGCGTTGGTCTGGTTGGAGTCTTTACATCGGTAATGGTCTACCACGACACACACCGGCGTCTATGGCAATTGCGATGGACGGCGATCCGCTTCTACGGTAGCAGCCTGCTGGCGATGGCTTGTGGTGGGCTTGCCGTGAGTGCCTGGGGCGACGGCGGTTCGCTGCCTTTTGCTTTGCTCGGAGTGATGGCTGCCAGTCTGTTCAAAGGCGCTGGGGAGCTCGGTTTTGCAAAACGCGCCTTGAGCAATCAGGAGCCAAGTGCTGAGCGGCAAAGTGTGCGCCTGCAGTGGGGTCCACTGCGCGCCTTGAGCCTGGTTCGCTGGACCGGTCTGGTTGGTGGCGGATTATTGCTGCCGTTGTTTTTACTGATCGGAAACTGGGGGAGTGCGCTGCAATTGACGCTCAGCCTGGCTTTAATTGTCACCTGCCTGACCGCGGAAATCGCTGAGCGCATGCTTTTCTTTCGCGGCGTCGATGCACCTAAAATGCCTGGAGGAATTTATTCATGAGCACTCTTTCAAAAGCACGTCCGCAACAGAATTCATTGTTTCGCAGCTGGCAGGGTCCCTTGACCAGGGAGCTGGTGCAGGCACCTTCGGCACATGGCCTGGGACGGCTTCCGGAGCGTCTGCAGCCTACTGCGACCACTGAGTCTGTCTGTGGATTCTGTTCCACAGGATGCTCCCTCAAAGTTCACTTGCGTGACGGCGAAGCAATCAATCTGAGTGCCGATCCGCAGTATCCGGTAAACCGCGGCATGGCCTGTCCCAAGGGCTGGGAAGCCTTGGCTCCTTTGTCGGCAGGCGACCGCGCCACTGAACCCTTGCTGCGCGGAGACGACGGCCGCATGCGAAGTGTAAAGTGGAACGGAGCCTTGAGCGTCATGGTCGACCGCTTTCGCCGCATCCAGGAGCGTCACGGTCCGGATTCCTTGGCTTGGCTCGGCAC
>JBJHBN010000180.1:0-5579 GCA_050485505.1 Opitutales bacterium
AACCGGGAGTAGTTGAACGCGAATTTGGCGCCAGCGTGTCCGCCAGGGAGTGGGTATGGGTGGATATTCGGACATTTGGAAAATCTCTGTTAAAGTTCAGACTCCTCCATGGCGCTGAGACCTGTGACGCGTGAGGTCCCTTCAAAATTTTTGACTCTCTGGACGAGTTCATCCATGCGCTCACTGTCACGCAGCAAAAGCCTGTAGGACAGGTCGGTCCCGGATTCCTGTTCGTTACTGCGCTGGCTGGCGCAAACCGTACGCAGGCTGTAACTTCGAATCAATGCCAGCAGGCGATCCAGTTCGGGCATGGGGCGCTGCCAATGAAAGTTGAGAATCATGTCGTAGCGGTGGCGCGACCCAAATGAGGCGTAGGATAGGTAGAACAGGGTCCCGCAAATAATAGCAAGTCCTGCAATTGCGGTGCTGTAGCGCCCCGTGCCTGCGGCCATGCCCAGTGTAATGCCGGCTAGAATGTAGCATGTATCAAGGGTGTCCCGGAGAATGTTGCGAAAGCGCACGATGGCAAAGAGCGCCATCAGGCCGAATGCGGTGATCAGGTTGTTGGACAAGACCATCATGACCATGCTCACCAACAAAGGAATGATCACGAGTGAGTTCACATAGGTGCGGGAATAGGAAAGCCCTGAGTGGGTGAGCATATAAGTCCAGGCAATGGCTTGGCCACAGAGAAAGGCCATGAGTAGGCCGAGGAGAACGGAAGCGAGGCGGACCGGCTCGTCCGTTTGGTCTGCAAGAAGAAAGCTTTCAAGCATGATTTGAGGAGTGGGGTGAGTGTTTATTGCCCCTGACGCACAAACTGAATCTGCTTCAGTTTGCGACGTTCAGTTGTGTTCCGCAGCTGTGCGTGAGTGGGGTTGGAGGGTATAATCTGTTGATCTTCCATGCCTATGATTCCGTCAACATATTTTGCCGCCGAGCAGGGGCGCAGCCCGAAAACCCGGACCATTTCAGCCATCCATGGGGGGAAGCGGTTGGAGAATTTCAACTCGAGCACCACTGCGTTCCCGAACACGGAAACAGCTTTGTCACTCAATTGGGTTTGCAGTGAAGTGCTGGTTTCAGGGCAGCTCCGGACCTGTCGATCCATGGTAACGCGAATTCGGGTGTCGCCGAGTCCGTGCCAGGCCTCACGGCGATAGCGAACATGGGCGACCGGCCGGGCTCGGAGGGTGTTGACTTGCCGACAAAAGTTATGCAGGGCACACTCTTCTGCGGGCGTGCCGTCGTAAGCCAAGTCAACCCTTGATGGCAGGCGGCCTTCCAGGATCTCATTGGCTGAATTTCGTCGTATTGGGCAGCGCTCTTTGAGAATGGTGTTGTCTTCTCTGCGCTTGATTTCAAAATACACTGGTTTCTCCGGATCGCTCTCGTAGTAGCGGACGCGTAACTTGAAGCGGTTGCGATCGCCGTTTATCGTGCTTTGGTGAAGCGCCAGATCGGGCGAATCCAGATACAGGCTGTGAACGGAATAGGACCGGTCTGGCTGCAACGCCCCATAGGTGTCCAGCTCGAGGTAGGGTCGCAAGAAATCACGAATCCCGCTGGTCCGTCCTTCGTCGAGTATGTATTTGAGCTCAAATCGCTGCTTCTGAAATGAAGAAACCATACTCAGTTGAAATAAAACCGGAAGCCAATGGATCCGCTGATCACTACCCGTGAATCCGGGCTGAGGTCGAATATGGGAGCCACTTCGGCAAAGACCTCAATCGGGTTGTCCGGCAGGTGGTAGGCGATGCCGATGGGGGTGCGGATGCCAAAGCGGTCTTTCTGGCCGCTGCGTGCCTTGTAGCGGAGTCCTGCGCCGATGTAGAGAGGCATGGAACCGCGGTCCGTGCGGATCAGTTCGAAATCGTGAAACAGATAGCTGGCGTGCACGTGCAGGGAGGACCGTCCTTCAAATGACCATGCGACCGCTGCGTCCAGGGCCCGATCGTCGCTTAGCCAGGTCTTAAGGCTCAGACCGGTGGGCTCTCCGGCGATGACGCCGACGCCCCATTGATTCTGCTGAACCGTGCTTGGTTGAGCGAATGCAGCAGTTGTCAGGCAGATGAAGGAAATGAGAGTAAGAATTTTTTTCATGGGCAGAAGAAAGTGAAGGACCCGGCTTGAGTCAATCCCCGGAGGCTCTACAGGGAATATACTTAAAAAACAAGTAATTAAGCTTAAAGATTAATTGTATTAAATTTAATCTTGAAGCTTAATTATGTTTGTGGAACACTAATTATTTATGGGCGACAAAAATTACCTTTGCATCATCGGTGACCTCGTTGATTCGAAGAAGATTTCCGGACGAAGCGCTTTTCAAAAGCGGTTGCAGCGGGTCATTGCGCAGATCAACCGGCGGCAGCATGCGGTTTCGCCGTGGACCCTGACGCTTGGAGACGAATTTCAGGTTGTTTATGACATTGAAGTCGGTGTCTGGCAGGATCTGCTGAGTCTGATCGCTGAGCTTTGGCCGCAGCGGATTCGCTTCGCCATAGCGGTCGGACCTCTGTTCACGGCGATCAACCGCAAACAGGCCTTGGGAATGGACGGACCGGCCTTTCATCGGGCACGGGAGATCATTCAACAAATGAAAAAAGAGGGAGGCAGGATTGGCATTGATGCTGCGGATCCGGCAAAATCCGAGAAGGCTTTGGCGATCATCGCCTCGCTGGCCGGAAAACTGCTGTATAACGGCCGGACCGCCACACGCACCCGGATATTTCAAGGCATGCTGGCGGGCCAATCGGGCACGGAAATTGCCAAGGCGAATGGCATTTCAGCCAGTGCGGTCTCTCAGCAGATTGAAACCGCAGCGCTGGAAGATCTTGTGTCGGGAGCCCGTTTGATTGAGGCTTTTTGGAAGCGGAATTTGAACCCTCAATGACCCACAGTACCTGGACTACCTGACCGCTATCGACCTTGGTGTTCTCGTAAATCGTTTGTTTGTCTATTTCCCTGAGAATCCTTTGTCTGGCCGGGCGATGCTGCTCAAAACGGTTATTGAGTGTACCGCCGTCGGCCTTTTCATCGTCAGTCTTGCAAATAAAGGGGTCTCATCGAGCACAGGTTATCTGCTGATTCTGGCTGTGTTTTTTGCCGTCCTGAATCTGTGGGCCTGGTTGCGTCTGCGGCGGAGTTGGGGCGGCAATGGCAGCCTTTCCCTGCAGTTTGCTTTGATTGTGCTTTCCTACTGGCTGAGCATCCACTGGCTTGCAGGTGAAGGGGTCATTTTCACCGCGACCGCCGCAGGCCTTTACCTGCTTGGCGGTTTGGCCTGCCTCAACGAGGCGAACCTGCTTTTCCGCTGCTTTATGGACCGCCTTCAGCTGAAAGGCAAAGACGACTCCGATGAACCCATCGACCCTGCCGAATACAATCGAGGGCGTGTTATCGGGATGCTTGAGCGACTCCTGATATTTATCTTTGCGGTCGGCGGTGAATTTACCGCCATCGGCTTTGTCCTTGCTCTCAAGGCGGCCATACGTTTCCCAGGATTGAACAAACGGGTTTTTGCCGAATATGTGCTCATCGGCACCCTGCTATCCACATTGCTCGCCATAGGAATTGCACTTGCCGTGATGCTTCCCTATTGAGGCGGGCATGAAAACAAATGTAGTACACATTGCCCTGCACGTGAGTGATCTTGATCGTGCCACACAGTGGTACGAAGAAACCCTCGGTTTCGATTGTACAGCCGCCTGGCCGAAAGAGGCACCAACCTATGCGCACTTCGACCATGAAGTAGGTCCACGCTTCGCCCTGCGGGAGGATTCAGAGCGGGCTGGAGCTGGCAGTGTGACTTTTGAGATCGAAGACGTCGAGACTCTGTGGGCCAGGGTTGAGGGGACGGATGCGGTTCAGGAGGAGCTTTATGGCTCCTATGCCGGGTTCAAAAAATTTGTGATGCGGGATCCGGATGGCAACGAGCTGATCCTTCAGGGAAAACGCTCAAAGTGAATGAATCTATTTGCCGCAGCACTGGATTCAGGAACTCCCAATCCGTTTTTTGGGACTAATGGCCGGACTGGGAATGGGGACCTGCGGTGGCTTGATGTAGTAATAGCCTTTGAGTAAGGGGTCGTAGGCGATGTCGGCACCGAGCTCTTCACGCATGGCTTTCAACAGTCGTTTGACGGTCTTTTGACTCGTACCGAGTGCCTCGGCCAGTTTCTCTGGGGAGGGGTAGCGCTGAGCCGCGAGTTCGCAGTGGATATGATGGAAACGTATGTGACGTTTAATGGATACGAAGGGCATACTCTGGGGTAAGGGAGTCCGCCTAAGTTGACCGAAGGAGGACCGTCAATCGAGGCGAAAAGTAACCAAACCCCACTAAAGTGGGATACGGCCCCAGGGCGCGTCTGGAAATTGCCTGAAATCCATTGTAACGGGTGCGCGAAAGCGCCTCAGAGTAGGATCTGGTTGGATCGTTCCCTGAAGGACTTGTCGTCTCTCCGCTACGTGTTTTAATTGTCAACGTACATTTCAAATATTTCATTTCCAGACGCGAACTAAGGCCACCGGGCTCAGAAAATGAAGAGGCCAGCCAGAACACCAATGATGCCGATGATCGCGATGCTGTAAACAATCGCACGATTCATTTCACCGCCGCGTTCCATGGCTTGGCCGAACATGAAAAATACGATCGGATGCACGAGGAAAGGCATGGCAAAAACAAAGGCGATCATGCCGGCTGCGGCTTCGCCGGCCATGCCTTCCTGTATGGCAGCAAAGAGGCCGAAGTGGGAGAGGGAAGAACTGGTTGCCATGAGGGCGTTGTCGATCGACATGCCGGAAGCGGCCAACAGGATCAATCCACCAAATACGGCAGTGAGCTGCCAGCCGAAGGAGAATTGCATGAGGGCTTTGACCTCGGCGCGGTCTTCGCCAGCGGAGCGACGCAGTTGCAGGAGCGACCAAATGGTCAGGCCGACGCCAACGGCGGCGACGATTAAGGAAGGCATCCAGAGCAGTCCGCCGCGGTCAATGCTCAGTGCGAGGATTGAAAAGACGAAGATGTGCCCAAAGAAGGGGATGTTGATCATGATGGGCGCGCGCTTGGCGGCGCCGTCGCCCAGGTCTCCGGCGGTGCAGGCGCCGGTTAGGCCCGCATGGGACAGTCCTCCAGCCATGGCCGGACCGAGGTTGTGGATACCAGCCGTTTTGCCGAGCCACATCAAGAGCGCTATGCCCCCAAACATCCACAGGATTTGGCCAAAAAATCCATAAGCAAGCACCGCATTCATATCCGTCAATCCGAAGGCTTCACTGATACGGGAACCGCCGATGACAAAGTTGGCGGAGAGCACTACGGGTATCCCGGCAAAAAGCAGACAACGAATGGCAGGGCCGTGCACCCAGCGGTAAAAGACAGCTCCCAAACCCGCGGCAATGAGCATGACAAAAAAGATCTGAGGTAGGGCGATGGTGGGCCGCACCGCCATCGCGATCCAGTAGCCGAGCAGGAGGATAGCGATGACCGTCAGCATTTCCAATAAACCTTTTCGCAGGTATTCGCGCTTGTTCAGTATGGTTGCTTTGTGGTCGATGAGGATGACGGCAATAATCAGACC
>JBJHBN010000181.1:0-5576 GCA_050485505.1 Opitutales bacterium
CAGTAAGACATCTCGAAACCAGCTCAGTTCCGATGCCTTTTCTTCTCTTATTCTCTTTCACGACCAAATGCTGGAGATACCCTCGCCTCCCATCATGACCACACATCACACAACCAATCAGCTCTCCATTTAATTTAGCGACAAAGTTTAACCCTGGATTACGAATCAAATACTTTTCAGTCGCTTCCCTCGAATCCGCCTCACGAACAGTAATGCCGGAAGTCCTTTCCATCAAATCAATGACTGCATCATAATCGCTCAGGGTCATCTCTATATATTCAATTTCTTGCATAACGTAAAGATGAAGAGCGTTTAAAACCGCCAGGTTTTAAACGTCCCTTCTATCGCCTTGTTGCGCTTCTTCTGTACCAGGATATCGAACGCCAAGATCATTAGCGATTATCTCGAATCCATTTTCATTCTTATACTTCTCAAGATCCGAATTTCTTGTATTAACTTTTCCCAACCAGAGGCTGTTTTTTTATGATTCGCTCGAATCAATTCAGCTGGAAGAGTATAAAACTCTGGTTCAGTGAAACCATCTTTTACTTCTTTCTTCCTGTAAAAATATCCGATGTTAAGAAATACGATCACAAGATAATCAAAAGCTGAAATTGTTCTTTCTTTTACAGGAAACGCACGATCACAATCTGATTGGTATCTGCTCTTCACCTGCACCCTGATTTGCTCTGCAGATTTTCGGGGATCTGGGTGTATACAAATGAGATCATAGCCTTCATTGTTTGGTGGCGCTTTGTAAGCCAATACATTTCGACGCATTAAGTAACCAATTACCAAATGCTCCGCACCATGAGAAACTACAGGATATCGTCTAGCGTTTTTGTTTCCCATTTTATTCTGCACAACGTTAAGGTCTCGGGTCCCGCTTCGCGGGATTCCGAGCACCGTCTTGTTCTCCTAATGTTGTTTCGGTGTATATTCTTCTACATTCGGGACAGACGAAACGGTAAACACTTTCATACGGGGGATCCGGCACAATGCATCCTTCAAAGGCGACATCCAATCCATTGGGATATGTATCGTATTTTTTGAAGTACTTTTCAGTGTCTTCCTCAGTTGGAAGGCCATAAATTGTTGGCAGCGCCTCTCTCGTCATACTCATGCCATGGACATCGCAAATAGAACGATCAATCAATTGCTTCCGATTCGTTGAAACATCGATAATCTCTACATAATCAGCCTCACCCCACCGACCTCCACCCAAATACTCCATGGTTTTCGTCCTTATATAGCCCACTGTCAGCAATTCAGCTTCCCTAATTGCACTCATGTCTACTCCATCAGAGATATTTATTGACGCTCCAATCTCAGGAAAATCAAGAAACCACAAGTCTGGATCAAATTTAAATCCTCCAAACCGGGGATCGGACTCTGTGCTGATCACTTCAAAATTTTCAACATCCAACTTAACGTATTCCTCCGGCTTAACCCCTGCCGAGAGAACAAGCGGGATAATTATCCAAGCTAGGATCAACTTTTTCATTTTATTGGAGAACGCTGAGACTAGCGACGGCGGCTTGTCCGCCGTTCGCTACGCCGACTTGTTCTCCTTTCGCGGGTTACCGGTATGCGTCCTTTCGGTCGTCAACTTTAACGACAACTACTGTTACGATGGCATCATGCACCTCATACAGGATTCGATAGTTTCCCTGGCGCAGACGATATTTTTCTTCTCCGGAGAGTTTTTTAACGCCCGACGGGCGGGGATTTTCCCGGAGTCCTCCAATCTTTTCAATTACTTTTTGCCGATCCTTCTTTGGTAGTTTTTCAATTTCTTTCTCGGCTGAACGCCGAATCTGAACGTTATAATTTTCCATCGGCCTTGAGTCGTTTCAGAAAATCCTCGAAGTCCACTGTCGGTTCATTAGCTCGATCACGGAATGCCTGCAGATCCTCAAGATCTTCTTTGAACGAATGGCGAACCGAGTCATTCACAAGGTCAGAAATCGATGAAGAAACTTCCGCGGCTTTCACCTTCAGTGCGCGGTGCAGATCCTCATCGAAATATATAGTAGCACGTTTCATGCTCCCACTTGTTACGCTAAAACGTTAAAACGTCAAGTTTTGATTGACTTCTGGAGAACAGTATTATAAGCGCGACTCAGTCGCGTTCAATTCGGGTTGGAATTCTGTCGGAGTTGCCAAAACCTTGATTAAATAAGGTTGGTTATTTGAGGGGTAGCGCATGGGCAAGTGATTGATTACGTATATGAAACGTGAGTTTCACACTACATGATTGCGTAAGATGTGGGGAATATCCAATGGCCAATTTCAATGATCAATGTCCAATGAGGGAGGGGAGAATACGGTTCTGATTGATTCCGCACTCGGGACGAGCGCGGCTACGGGTTATTCATCCGCGGACTATTGCTTGGGCATTGGGCGTTGAGAATTGGGCGTTGGATATTGGGGTTGGCCCCGGGTGGTTCCTGATTGATTGGCTGTTCGGCCGAAAGTGCGGGAATATCCAATGGCCAATTTCAATGATCAATGTCCAATGGTGGTGGGAAGAATACGGTGCGGGTTGAGCCGGCACGCTGCCGCCCGTGGTCAACCGGGGAAAAGTTGATTAAAATTGAGTTGTCGAGGACTCTTGCTTGCGGCCACGGGAGTAGCGTAAAGGCGTTTTGAGGTTGAGCTGAGGAGATGGGGCTGTCGAGTGATTAATGTGTAAAAATGTATCGGGTAGCGAATTGATGTGGCTGACAGGAGAAATTTGGAATTTTAGGCTGGAAGGCTTTGGGGGCATGATCGAAACTGGCAGGGCTTATGTCTCAAACAAGTCGAAAACTGACCCCGATGATGCAGCAATACCTCGAAGTGAGGGGAAACTTGCCGCCGAAGACTCTGCTGCTGTTTCGACTTGGGGATTTTTATGAGATGTTTGATGAGGATGCACGGCTGGGGGCACGGTTGCTGGGAATCACTTTGACGCAGCGGAATGGGCAGCCGATGGCAGGGATTCCCTACCATGCGGCGGATGCTTATGTGCAGAAGGTGTTGAAAGCAGGCTGGAAGGTGGCGATGTGCGAGCAGATGGAGACGCCAAAGCCGGGGCAGCTGGTAAAGCGGTCTCTGAGTCGGATTCTGACACCGGGGACGACGCTCGAGGACCACCAGATGGACGCCAAGCGCAACCGCTACCTGCTTGCCTGGGATAAGGATAAAAAGGGCTTCACGGCGGCTTGGTTGGATTTGACGACGGGGCACTTCCAGCTGGCGCGGGCGGATCGGGCGCAGGTGCTGAGTGATCTGTTTTTCGCTCTGGATCCGACGGAAATCATTCTGCCGGAGTCGTCGACAACGGGCATGGGAGAGCAGCTGCGTGTATCGGATCTGGAGGGGGCGGATGAGCTGAACCGCCTGCTGGAAAACCGCACGGTGAGCACCCTACCCGACTTTCGCTTCGACGGTATGGAGGGGGCTCGACTGGTAAAGGAACGGCTGGGGGTAATCAGCCTGAATGGCTTTGGGATCGACGATCGGCACGCGGCTTTGGGCTGTGCGGGGGCGCTGATTCACTACGCGACAGAAAATCTTTGCGCTCCTCCGGAGAACCTGAACCGGATTCAGGAGTTCAATGCCGAACAAAGCCTGCGGCTGGATCCGGCGACGGTGCGCAATCTGGAGATATTTCGGGCAGCCAATGGGGGGCGCAAAGGTTCCCTGCTGGATGCGATGGATGGCACGGTAACGGCGCCGGGCTCGCGCTTGCTGGAGCAGTTTTTGACAGCTCCGAGTCTGGATTTGGAAGAATTGAAGCTACGCCAGCAATGTGTAGGGGCCTTCGTGGAGATGCCAGGCTACACCTCGGAGCTGCGCGAATACCTGCGCGAGGTGCGGGATTTGCCGCGGATTCTGGGGCGACTGAAAAACCGTCTACGCAATCCGCGTGAGTTGAGCGCGATCCGCGATACCCTGGCACAGCTACCACTGCTGCACTCTGTGCTGGATCAGTTTTCCGATACACCGGTAGCGCGGGTGGCTGCGCAGGTTCGAGAGTTTCCTAAATTGTATCAGCTGTTGGAATCGGCCCTGGTAGAGAGTCCGCCGAACAACCTGACCGAAGGCGGCTACATTGCCGATGGCTACGATGAGGAGCTGGACCGGCTGCGGGTGCTGACCCGCGACAGCAAGGACTGGATTTCCAATCTGGAGGCTGCAGAACAGGCGCGCACGGGCATCCGCAACCTGAAAATCAAGTTCAACAACGCTTTTGGCTATTTCATAGAGGTGACCAAGAGCAATCTGCATCTGGTGCCGGACGACTACATCCGCAAGCAGACAATGACCAATGCGGAGCGCTACTACACGCCTGACTTAAAAGCCAAGGAGAAGGAAATCCTGCACGCGGACGATAAATCGGTGGCGCGCGAAGAGGAATGCTTCCGCGATCTGGTGGCGGCGGTTCTGGCAGAGGCGGATGAACTGGAGGCCACGGCTGAAGGCATGGCACGGCTGGACGTTTTTATGGGATGGGCGAAACTGGCCCGCGAGTGGAACTACTGCTGTCCACTGCTCGACGAGAGCGACCGCATTGAAATCGAAGCCGGACGCCACCCGGTGGTGGAACAAACTCTGCACGCACAAAAGCTGGAGGGGGAATCGGGCGCGCATGACTTTGTCCCCAACGACACTTTGCTAACCGCTGGCGATGAGCAAATCGCCATCCTGACCGGACCCAATATGGCCGGTAAAAGTACCTTTATCCGCCAGGTGGCCTTGATCGCGCTGATGGCGCAGACGGGTTCCTGGGTTCCGGCCTCCACTTGCCGCATCGGTCTGGTCGACCGGATTTTCTCGCGGGTCGGGGCCAGTGATGAATTGGCCCGAGGGCATTCGACTTTTATGGTCGAGATGAACGAAACGGCCAATATTCTCAACAACGCCACCGACCGCAGCCTGATCATTCTCGACGAGATTGGCCGCGGCACGAGCACCTACGACGGCCTCAGCATCGCCTGGGCGGTGGTCGAGCACCTGCATGGTCAGGGCAGCAAGGGCCCGCGCGCTCTCTTTGCCACGCACTACCATGAGCTAACCCAGATCGAGCGGCAACTGCCCCGCATCCGCAACTACTGTGTGGCGGTCAAAGAATGGAATGACCGCATTATCTTTGTCCGCCAAGTCATCCGCGGTGCAGCTGATCGCAGCTACGGCATTCAAGTCGCCCGCCTCGCCGGCCTCCCCGACTCCGTCATCGAACGCGCCCAGGTGATTCTGCAAAAGCTCGAATCCGACGACTCCAGTCACAACCTCATGCGCAAACAAATGCGCAAAGCCCGCAGCGGCGAAGTGAACGAGGGGCAGTTGGAAATGTTCTAAAACAGTCCAGCCAAAAAACAGGACGACTGCGCTGTGGTCTGCGAATTTCGGTAGCGAAGAGACGAAAGTTCAGGCTGAAGCCTGTGCTCCAACGACTTCGTCCAATGAGTGCTGGAGCCCGGCCTTCAGGCCGAACGCAGGGCTTTGGCGTTGTAGCGAAAAGGCATACAACTCCTTTGGAAGGATGTGGTCGGGATCCACCGAAACGCTTTCGCTGTTCCGCTACAGCC
>JBJHBN010000182.1:0-5575 GCA_050485505.1 Opitutales bacterium
TGCTTCGTTTGGCTTGGGCTTGGCTGAGTCATCGGAGTCAAAATAGCGTGGACGTTTTCGGAATGCGCTGAAAACAGCGTTTTCCGCCATTCGTCCAGGGTAAGGAAGGAAAAATGACATGCGTGTCCAGCTTCCTTGTTCACTTTCGGCCCGGATGTCACCTCCATGTTGCTGAATGATGTGCTTGACGATACTAAGGCCCAATCCGGTTCCGCCGGATTCGCGCGAGCGGCTCTTGTCTACCCTATAAAACCTTTGGAATATGAAAGGGAGGTCTTTGGAGGGGATCCCGCAGCCATCGTCTTCAATGGCGGTTACAATCCCCTCCTCTACCCCATAGGTGTGTATTTTCAAGGTGGTCAGGCCCCGGGCGTGCCGGAGCGCATTTTCCAGAAGATTGGTGACGACCTGTGAGATTCGCAGGCTGTCTACGTAAAGAGTGTCTTCCTCAGCTTCGAGTTTGTATTCAATTCGTTGACCTTTCTTCAGGCGTGTTTCCACATTTTCTGCGCATTCCCGGATAATGGCGTGGAGTGATTGGCGCTGTGGACTCAGCGCATCGCTGCTGGCTTCAAGTCTGGAGAGAAGTAAGAGGTCCTGAATCAGATTATTCAGGCGCTTGCTGTTGGAGATGATACGATCGAGAAAGCGCAGGCGGTCTGGATCGTCCAGTTCGGCGTAATCCTCCTGCAGTGTTTCGGCGAAGCCTTTGATCACAGTTACGGGAGTTCGCAATTCGTGGGATACATTGGCAACAAATTCAGTTCGCATTCGCTCAAGGTTCTTCTGACGGGTAATATCGTGGAAGACAAAGAGGGTAAGCCGTTGACTGCCCTGCTGATCCTGGGGGAGTCTGGCGCTGGAAATTTCAAGCCAACGTCGCCGACTTCCGATATGTGCTTCAACTTCCGCCCGGCTCGAGCTCACGCCCGCCTTCATCTCACCAAGACGCTCGATGAAATCAGGACCTTGAATAAATGCTTCCAAACGAGAACCAATTGGATTTTGGGTACGATCAATCAGCTGTCGAAAAGCAAGGTTACTTAAACGGATGAAATTTTCATCGTCGATGATCAATACGGCTTCTCTAAGGTTGCCGAGTGTAGCTTCGATCTGGTTGAGGTAGGCTTGTCCCCTGGCGGCTACTTTTTGATTCTCGGATATCAGTTGATTGATCGCACTTGCAAGCCGGTCAATGCTGAAGCTGCCTATTAGCGATTCGGAACTTTCGTTCAGAATAGTGCGTCGCTCCTCCGTAGAGGTGGTAATCATTTGTATCAATAAATGAATACGTTTGATTCGCCAAAGCAGGAAGACGATGATTAGCGCCAGGATAACCGCTACCGACGTCATGAGTTGATTAGGGAAGGTTGATCCGGTAGCCTACTCCTCTGACCGTCTCGATCAGGTTGGAGCGATGAAGCAACTTTTCACGCAGGCGCCGGATATGGGTGTCTATTGTGCGGGTTTCAGTGTCGGTATCGTAGTTCCAGACATTGACCAAGAGGTTCTCCCGGCTCTGCACCCTACCCTTCCTTTCCATTAAAAGTCTCAACAGTTTGAACTCAGTTGCAGTAAGGTCCACCAGCTTGCCGTCAAGAGTTACCTTGTGTTCTTCAGTGTCCAAAACGATATCAGCTATATGCAGCTGGCTGCCTTCGGAGGGCTCTTGTTTTGCGGTGCGTTTGAGAATGCGGCCAATCCTCAAGGTAAGCTCCTTCATGTCGAAAGGCTTGGATATATAATCGTCTGCCCCGAGTTCCAGCCCTTTGATGCGGTCTTCAACCTCACCCTTGGCAGTCAAAAGAATTACAGGAATGCCGGATAGGTTTTTATCGGCGTCGATCATGCGGCACAATTTAAGCCCATCCAGCTCTGGCATCATAATGTCCAGAACAAACAAATCAGGCATAAACTCCAATGCTGTACCCATAAATTGCAGAGGATCATTTATGACTTTTACGGAATAGCCTTCCTTGCGTAGCCGGTAATGGATCAGCTCCGTTACATCGGGCTCGTCGTCGACGATCAAAATCTTTTTGGCTTGCTGCTGGTTCATAGTTTTCGGGTTGCTATGGTGAATAGCCATTTCAACCCGAAAATCACAGAGGGCAAACCAATAAAATTGCTGATGTCTTTTGCCGCTATGCTCAGCGCCCGAGCGCAATCATCAGAATCGAAATGTCCGTAGGATTGACGCCCGAAATGCGGGAAGCCTGCCCCAGGGTTGCGGGCCGAATCTCTGTTAGTTTTTGAGCGCTTTCCGCTCTCAGGCCTTTAACCTGTTGGTAATCAAAGGATTCGGGGATTCTTAGATGGTTTGTGCGAGCCATTTTTTGAATCATCCGATGCTCTCTTTCTAGGTAGCCCTTGTAGCGAACCCGGTAGAGGATTTCCTCGAGAATGTGACTGCCGATAGTTTGGCAGGCATCGGGAAGGATGTCGGTCCCCTGCCCTTTGCGGATGAGATCTCCGTAGGATCCGCCCGATGTGTATGATGTTTCCAGCTTGCTTGCCCAGTGCTCAACCGCTGATTTCTTTTCTTTTATTCTTTTAAGGCGGTCGTCTGGAACCAATTTGCATCGATCTGCAATTTCGGCGAGACGAATTTCAGCACTGGCGTGATTGAACAAGAGACGATGCTCCGCACGACTAGTAAACATGCGGTATGGCTCCGTTGTGCCTTTGGTTACGAGGTCGTCAATAAGCACGCCAATGTAGCCGTCGTAGCGATTGAGAACGACGGGTTGCTCGTTCCTGAGTTTCAAAACCGCATTGATTCCTGCGATCAATCCCTGGGCACCGGCCTCCTCGTAGCCGGAGGTTCCATTGATCTGGCCTGCAAAATACAGGTTTTCGACTTTTTTGGATTCCAGACTGGGATATAACTGGGTAGGCTGTGCGTAATCGTATTCAACGGCGTAGGCCGGTCTCAGCATGTGTGCCTTTTCCAGTCCGGGGATCGAATGAAGCATTTCATACTGTACGTCAAACGGAAGGCTGGTTGAAAGACCGTTGATATACCACTCGTCCGTGTTTCGGCCTTCTGGCTCAATAAACAGGCGGTGTTGTTCTTTTTCTTTAAATCGCACGAATTTATCTTCGATACTTGGGCAGTATCGGGGGCCGGTGCCCTCGATTTCACCCGAATACATCGCTGATTGATGGAGGTTGCAATTAACGACTCGGGCGGTTTCGGGGCCGGTATAAGTCATGTAGCACGGGACCTGATTGGTTCCGGGTGGCCAGCCGAGATACTTTTGCCCGTGGTGTTCCACGTGGAACAATTGACGAAGGATGTCCGGGTTTGGTGTTTTGGTGTTGTGTTCCACGTGGAACAATGGTTCCCCGAATCGGGTGTCGTAAAAAGCGAAGACGGTTGGTTCGTCGTCTCCGGGCTGAATTTCCATCTGGCTGAAATCAATGGAGGAGCCAAGTAATCGGCATGGGGTGCCAGTTTTGAGGCGGTCCAGCTCGATTCCGGCTTCAAGGAAGCTGTTCGATAGCGTCTGCGCGCTGAAATCACCCATTCGGCCGCCCGCGGACTTGCTTTTGCCGATGTGCATGAGCGCGCGGAGAAAGGTTCCGGTTGTGACTACGACAGCTTTTGCGAAGAAATTGACGTTGAGCTGAGTATTGACGCCGACAACTTTGCCATTCTTGAAGATCAGGCCGGTCACCATGGCTTGAAAGACATCCAGATTGGGCATGCATTCCAGGACGTGTTTCATGCGAAACTGATATGCCTTTTTGTCGCACTGGGCGCGTGGTGCTTGCACCGCAGGGCCTTTGGATGCGTTGAGCAAACGAAACTGAATAGAAGTGAGGTCGGTATTGAGGCCCATTTCGCCGCCTAAGGCATCAATCTCGCGAACCATGTGGCCCTTGGCGAGTCCGCCAATGGCAGGGTTGCAGCTCATTTGGGCAATGGTATCTATGTTGCCTGATAGGAGTAGGGTGCGTGCACCCATTCGCGCCGCGGCCAGGGCCGCCTCACATCCAGCGTGGCCGGCGCCACAGACTATAATATCGTAGTTTGAAGAGAAGTTGCTCATTTTCCGATGCAGAAGGATCGGAAAAGCTCATCCAGCATCGATTCATTGTCAATCTTCCCGATGATCTGACTCATGGCATCGATTGCAAGGTGCAGCTCCTGGGCCGCCAGCTCGGCTGGCTCATTCGCTGATAGTAGGGAAAGAGAGCGTTCTATGTGTTCCTTTGCGAGTTCCAGTGCCTTGGCATGTCGAGCGGATACGAGCACGGCATCGGGGTGGGGGACCGCAATGCCCTTCTCTACGTGCTCCTGAATTTGTTTACGCAGCAGCTCAATCCCTTCGCCTTTGAGGGCTGAGATGGCAATAGAGGGAGATTGGGGTAGGGGATTGTTGAAGCTGGAATACCTCTTGAGGTCGCATTTGTTCTCAATCACAATGGACGGGGTCTGATCCAATACTGACTTGAGTTCTGGTGGTAGGGTGGGGGTTTCTGCGCTCTGATCCAGGACAAGTAAGCAGAGGTCAGCCTTCTTCGCCTGTTCCAGAGTGTGTTGAATACCAAGGAGTTCGATCTCTGAGTCTGTCGTGTGAATCCCGGCGGTATCCATTATGTTGAGCAAATAAGAACCTATCAGGATGCGCTCGACAATGTAATCCCGTGTTGTTCCAGGCAGGTTGCTTACGATGGCGCGCGCTTCTCCAACCAGCGCATTGAGCAGACTGCTTTTACCGGCATTGGGTGCACCCAGAATGACTGTTCGTATGCCTTCGGTCAGAAGGTTGCGGTAGTGTCGGGTAGCGGCGAGGTTTTGTAGTTCTTCCGTCATCCCTCGCAGGCTTTTGCGGGGGCCATCCTGATCCTCCGGGGGCAGGTCTTCTTCAGGAAAATCAATGTAGGCTTCGAGCTGGGCAGTAGTCTTTAAGATATTGGCTATCAACTTGTTGACCTTCTCCCCCACGGTGCCTTCCAGTTGCTTGCGGGCTGCTTCCAGCGCCTTGTCGCTGCGCGCTCGAATGAGGTCCGAGACCGCCTCGGCCTGACTGAGGTCCATGCGGCCGTTGAGGAAGGCGCGGCGGGTGAACTCACCTGGTTCGGCGAGGCGGCATCCCCTTTGGATCAGGTCTTCGACAATCTTCTGGACGATCAGCGGATTGCCGTGACACATCCATTCCACCATGGGCTCACCAGTAAAACTCTGCTTATCCGGGTAAAAAATGTAAACCAGCTGGTCTAGCGCTTGGTTGGATATGTCTTGGTATGTTCCGAGAGAGGCTCGTCGTGGAACGATCTTTTCCCGCGGGCGGTGGAGAATGGTCGCGGCCAGCTCTAAGGCGCTTGGCCCACTGAGCCGAACGATTGCCAATGCAGCTTCGCCATCGGTCGTCGCCGGGGCGACGATGGTTTCCTCAGGACTCGTCGTCATCCGCGCTCTTGTCTTGGGTCGCAGCGAGGCTGGAGCCGCCGGCGACTTTCACGGTTGCGTAGATGGCCTCACGGATCTTTTCAAAGACCTCGGTGTTCTCCATCAGGTATTGTTTAGCTGCTTCGCGCCCCTGGCCAATGAGGTTGCCATCGTAGG
>JBJHBN010000183.1:0-5565 GCA_050485505.1 Opitutales bacterium
CCCCTGCTCGGCAAGAGCGGTTACTTCCCACCCAGTCAATTCGGAAGGAATATGCAGATTGAAACTATAGAACCAGGAGCCGTCGCCGCCAAACTCCTCTGTGATGTCGTCAAAGATGACTGTTTCCACTGTCGGTTGACGCGAGTCAAAATAAAAGCTGTCGCCGGGTTCTCCGATTACAGCTACGTAAAACGCACTATCGCCCGGCTCAAAAAGCGGATCGCCGAAGGAAACCGCCTCGGGTACCAGCAGCGCCTGACCTTCGAAAATATAGTCGTAATCAGCACCTGATAGAGTTGTCCATTCATTGCTCCAGTTCGGCGTCGGAACCCCTCCGTCACCTGTCTCTCTCAGCCGAAACTCCGCCATCCAGGTAGCTTCGCTCTCCGCCTCGGGCTTGAGCCAAATATGCCAGCCAATTGCCTCCTGCGGAATCGACGTCCTGATAAAACGCACCCCTTCACCGGGAATTGAAGTATCCAGACTGCTCGAATCCGTATCGCTGGCAGCCAAATCACCAAGGTCTATCACCTCGACATCCCCCGCCACAAGACTCCATTCCGCGCCCGGCTCGGCCATCACAGTCAGCTGCCAAATATCACCCGATCCTGAGTCATTGAGCACCTTGCCCCCGCCATGGGCTGTCACGCCGGAATCGTAGTCATTGTTTGATGGAGTCGCCAGAGAACTTCCTTCGTTCAGGAGCAAACGCGCTTCACCGGCACTCACATTCAGAGCCTGCCGCCAAGCCTCAAGTGCGGCAGATTCGGTTTCCAACTCAAACTGATACACCCCTCCAGCGCTGCCCGAACCGATTGTAAAAGCATTCGCATTGTCGCCGGAATCCCATTCAAGAGTCCTCACGGTGACGGTTTCCTCCCCTGTCAAATCGTATTCAACAGGGTCCTCTCCTGCATTCGCGACAGCGATTGTCCAGGTCCCCTCACTCAGGTCATCCGAATCCACCAGGATCGTCGATGTCCCGGCAAATTCCTGACCAGAGAAATCAGCTGAACCCGACGTATCGTCCCCCTCCCACAGGTTCAGGCTCAAATCCTCACCCTGCAACACAATGCGCCAGCCATCTGCAGCAGCTGGCACGTCGACTGTGTAAATCTGCTCAGAATCCGCAGCAACGGTATCGGACGAGGTGAAGTCGAGATCCGCCCACGCGAGTGGTGCGGTGAGGATCCAGTACAAAGCAAAGCGAGCTACGTTTTTCATGAGAAATATGCCTATTGAGTAAGTTATTGACAGCGCCATGGGCTCCTTCCCCGCTGACGAAAAAACGGCGAAAATACCCGAATGGAATGCTAGATAGGCCCAGTCTAACATGACTGCACAGCCCAATTTCAAGGGAATTTCCCCGAGCATCTGGAGTCGACTCTCCTATACGTCCCATAAGAAACCCTTATTCTGAAATGAGCCCTTCTACTGTGCACCCTGTGGCGGTATAAAGAATTATAAAGCACAGCCAACTGGAAGTGCTTATAAGTGAAAACCCGCAAAATCCGAGCGCGCACGCTGACGTGGCACCCTCGGCGATGCTGCTCTACCCAATCATCCAACTGCCCGGCTGCCCGAGGCTAAAGCCACCGGGCTACGGTTGACTGCCGACCGATAGCTGCCGTCGATCCACGACTTTTACGATTGATTAACGCAGGGACACGGAGACACTCAACTCGATGGGTTGGGAGAATGTAATCAGTTTTGTCGGGCTCTTCCTGATAGTGGGGTTTGCCTGGTTGTTTTCAACTCGGCGGAGTGCAGTGCAGCTTCGCATCATTGCTTGGGGACTGGGGTTCCAGTTTCTGTTTGGGGCTATCATATTTGGCCTGCCTTTTGGCGAGCGTTTGTTTTTATTTTTGAACCAAATGGTTGCTCACCTGCTGGGCTACGCGGAGGAAGGGGCTGCCTTCCTTTTCGGTCCGCTCGCAATCCCTGCTGGAGCGGAGGGTTCGCTGGGATACATGTTGGCGTTTCAAGCCCTGCCCGCAGTGATCTTCTTCTCGGCGATCATGGGGCTGCTTTACCACTGGAAGGTCATGCCTTGGGTCGTCGGACGCTTCGCCCGCATCTTCACCCGAGGCATGCGAGTGAGTGGGGCCGAGGGGGTTTGTGCCACCAGCAATATCTTTGTGGGCATTGAATCGGCCATGGCCATTCGGCCCTTTCTGCGCAAGATGACCCGATCAGAACTTTGCCTACTCCTTACTGCAGGAATGGCAACTATCGCCTCGACGGTTTTGGGCCTGTATGTATTGACCCTGCAATCGGTATTCCCGGACATCGCCGGGCACTTGGTCACTGCATCGCTTCTGAGCGCGCCGGCTGCGCTGGTCATGGCAAAGGTTCTGATGCCAGAAACCGGGCAACCGGAAACTCTGGGTGAGGATGTCCAGCCGCAAATCGAGCCCAAAGACAACTGGATGCAAGCGGTCACCGACAGCTCGATGGAAGGCTTTAAACTGGCGGTTGGCATTGGCGTCGCCCTGATAGCCTTCATCAGCTTGCTGGCCATGGTAAACGGAGCGACGGGCTGGGTCGGTAGTTGGTTTGGACTCGAGTCCCTGCGTCTCGAACAGATCGCTGGTTGGATCTTTATTCCCTTCGCCTTCCTTATGGGGGTGACGCCTGCGGATGTGCCAGCAGTCTCGGAACTGATGGGGCTGCGCCTGCTAATCACGGAAGTCCCCGCCTACCAACAACTGGCAGTCTGGATTCAAGAAGGCACCCTGCAATCTCCCCGATCGGCGGTGATCGCCACCTACGCGCTGTGTGGATTCGCCCACGTCGCCTCGCTCGGCATATTCCTGGGTGGCATTGCGGCTCTCGAGCCTTCCCGCACCAAAGACCTTGGCGCTGTGGGATTGCGGGCCTTGGGCGCAGCTACCCTCGCCTGCCTGATGACGGGTTGCATTGCCGGGATTTTCACCTTCGGCGACGCGATCAACCTGTTGCAAGTGGCCGAATAGACCCGGCCGCCATTTTATTGAAAAGCGCAGACAAGGTCGCCGACCTTCAAATACATCTCAAGAATGACAGGCACATGAAATTGATTCTTCGTCTCCTCGCTGGTATTGCTCTTGGAATTCTCATTGGTTCGTTTGCACCGGACAGCATCATCCGCTTCCTGATCACCTTAAAGGTCATCCTTGGCAGCCTTATCGGATTCCTCATCCCATTCATCATTTTGTTCTTTATTGCCAGTGGCATTTCGGGCCTTGGCAAAGCTTCGGGGCGTCTGGCGGGCACTGCCGTTGGCCTCGCCTACGGATCGACCATCCTGGCTGGCCTACTTGCGTTTATGGTGGGTATCGTGGCGGTTCCCTTGCTGACCACAACAGCTGAGCCCGTCGCAGAGCAAGCGGCATTGGCGCCCCTGTTTGACCTCCACATCGAACCCATGATGGGCGTTATCACCGCCCTTGCCACCGCCTTCCTGCTCGGTATCGGTATTGCCCATACCCAAAGCACCACCCTCAAGGGATTTGTCGATGAGGGCAAGCGCATCATCGAGCTGACCATCACCCATGTGATTCTGCCGATTCTGCCCTTCTACATTGGCTTTATTTTTGCCGAACTTGCCGCAGAGGAGACGGTCTTCACCACCCTGAGGGTTTTCATTTCTGTGCTCGGAGTCGTCATCGTCAATCACTGGGTGTGGTTGCTCATCCAATACGTCGTCGCTGGCAGCATTGCCAAAAAGAGTCCATTGGCTCTATTGAAAAACATGCTGCCCGCCTACTTCACTGCAATTGGAACCATGAGCAGTGCGGCGACTATCCCGGTCACCCTGCGCTGCGCCAAAAAGAACGACATTCGCGAAAACATTGCCGATTTCGGCATCCCGCTCTGCGCTGCAATTCACCTGTCCGGCAGCATGATCACCATCGTGCTTTGCTCCCTTGCAGTAATGTCCCTGAACCTGAACATGGAGCTCCCGGGGCTGACCCAGATGCTGCCCGCCATTCTTCTCCTCGGCCTCATCATGATCGCTGCCCCAGGTGTCCCCGGCGGCGCCATCATGGCCGCACTCGGCGTCCTGACCTCAGTCCTCGGCTTTTCTGAAGCCGCAATTGGACTCATGATAGCCCTATACATGGCTCAGGACAGCTTTGGCACCGCCACCAATGTCACCGGCGACGGCGCGATCAATGTGGTATTGGATAAGGCAGCCAAGTAGGTAGGGCGGCCTCGCCGAGGGCGCCGCAGTCCAATCAGATCCTACCTGCTCAATCCAACGGAACCGCCAGCGGCGCTTCCCTACCCAACTCTTATAATCCCGTCACCACCCGCAGCATACCCGGCTCGGGCAGCGGGCCTTCGCGGGCTTGATCGCGGTTGGCGTCGAGGCTTTCCCAGCGAAGGTAGTCTCGGCGGCCGTCCGGACGCCGACCTGAATCGGCGAGCACATTGACCTGCATGCCCGGAAAGGAAATCTCGGGCTGCATCATACTACTCGGAAGCGGACCACTGTGCGCTTCAGTGGAAACAGGGCGCAGCGTTTCCTCGTCGAGCAGCCATTTGCCACGACCATATTTGACATGCTCAAAAGTTTGCACCAAGCGATCCTGTTCCACTCGGATCGGGCTCAGAATCACATCGCTTTTCGCCAGCGAACCACCGCCACCAAACCACCAGCGGTAGTCCCAGTCACTGGACTGATAGATCCGCCACTGACCGTCCTCCAAGCGGGCGTTGTAAGCCTGGGTGTTGCCATTCTCGTCGAACTTGTGATAGCTGAGAACCACACGTTGACGGCTGTCAAATCCCAGAAAGATTCCCCCATTGATCATGCCCCCTTCGACTGGAACCGGGTCGACAATATCCCCTGTATCCAGGCGAATCGGCAAAGAGATGAGCTTACCTGAACCCGTTTCCCAGTTGCGCAGATCCTTGCTCCGTGCGTAGGACAGATCATGATTGGAGGACGCGTCATACGTATCCCGCCAAACCCAACATAGATGGTAATATCCATCCGGGCCCCTCAAAGGACGTTCATAGTATGCGTTGCGCTGCCCCTCACCAGACAACAAAGGCTGCTCAAGAAAGCGCTGCCAGAGGCCGCTATGTGGATCATATTGATTAAAAATTTGTTCGCCATCGCGTGCATCCCCGTCCCTGTAGGTAAAAATGAATTCACCTTCCGCACCGGTCAAAAACTGCGGATAAGTCGCACGTTCCTCATTTCTACCCAAAAGCGACGGCACCCGACGGAAGCTATCGATATCAAAGGGATTGTCCGAAACGAAGTAAACCAATGGATCAATGTGCATATCCCCGCTTACATGAATTCGCCCAACTGCATCCACCGCCAAAGTCACATAGTTGTGTGAATCCCAAGCCGTCTGTTTGGGCAGACGCACACAGGAAAACCGAATGTGATCCAAGCGCCGGCAGCCCACCGTCAACCAGCGATCTGCATCATAAAACGCTACAAACTGACGATCACCGACCGTATGCAGGCAAAACAATACTCGGTGACCGGCCCAAACTGGGGCAACATCGATCACTTCAATGGGAGGGAGGAAGGAGTGGGTCATCTCCCGCATCGAGCCAGCT
>JBJHBN010000184.1:0-5059 GCA_050485505.1 Opitutales bacterium
GACATGGTCGTTCTCTCTTGTAGACAATTAAACGAAGGTGATTACCAGGAGGACTTTGTCACACCGGGAATCTTCCCCTGGGAAGCGAGTTCACGGAAGGTAATACGGCTGACGCCATACTTGCGGATATAAGCGCGTGGACGACCGGTAATGCTGCAACGGTTGCGCAGGCGGATCGGGCTGGAGTCACGCGGCAATTGGGTCAGCTTACGCTGGGCCTGATAAAATTCCTCATCGGACACGTTGGGATCGGACATGATCCGTTTCAGTTCCGACCGCTTAGCAGCGAATTTTTGGATGAGCTTTGCACGCTTGTGGTCGCGAGCGATCATTGATTTCTTAGCCATTGTTCAAATCTCCTTTTATGCGCTGACAGCCGTGGCTGAAGATGAGGTGCGTTTGCGGAAAGGCATTCCGAGTTGACTCAGCAATTCCCGACCGGCCTCGTCCGTAGTCGCCGTGGTCACGATACAGATGTCCATACCCAGTTGACGCTTAGCACCGTCATTGCTGATTTCAGCAAAGATGGTGTGGTCACTGATACCCAGGGTGTAGTTGCCGCTGCCATCAAACTTGTCACTGATACCGCGAAAGTCGCGGATCCCCGGAAGGGCAATGGCAATCAAACGGAACAGGAACTCATACATGGAACGGCCACGCAGGGTAACTTTGGCACCGTTCGGCATGCCTTCGCGAAGTTTAAAGTTGGAAACGCTCTTGCGCGCCTTGGTGATAACGACCTTCTGGCCGGTGATCAAGCCGAGCTCACGCACACTTTCTTCAATCTGGTTCTTGTCGAGCTCAGCGGAGAAACCACTGTTGACGACGATCTTTTCCAGACGGGGAATTTCGTGCACGTTGCTGCAACCCAGCTTCTCTTTGAGAGCGGGTGCGACCTGTTCCTGATAGAACTGTTGTAAGTATGCTTTAGACATTGGGTGCAATCTCCTGGTTTCCTGCGTCCGATGACCGACCGGACGGTGGGGACCTTGGTAACCGGTTTAAATTTTATTTCTGCTTCGTGGCAACCTTGGCTTCGAAGCGGTCGGCCAACATTATGTTGGAAAGGTGAATAGGATTCTCACGTTCGACAATTGCGCCTTCCGGATTCTCCTGAGTCTTCTTCTCGTGGTGCTTACGCTTGTTCACACCCTCGACAATGACACGGGATCGGCGGGGAAAAACCTGCATGACTTTTCCGCGTTCGCCTTTTGCGTTGCCGGCAATGACAACGACTTCGTCGCCTGCTTTGATTTTAACTTTCATATCAGAGGACCTCCGGTGCGAGACTGATGATTTTCATGAACTTCTTCTGACGGAGCTCACGGGCAATGGGACCGTAGACACGGCTGCCGCGGGGAGCACCTTCATTGGTAATCAGAACAATGGCATTGGTATCGAAGCGCAGGTAGCTACCATCCGCACGGCGGATAGGTGCCTTGGTCCGCACGACAACCGCACGGCAAACAGTGCCCTTTTTAACAGTGGCATCCGGCGAGGCATCGCGGATGTGAACGACGATTTCGTCACCGACGCCAGCAGTCTTTTTGACCTGGCCAAGGCGACGAATCATCTTCGCCTTTTTGGCGCCTGTGTTGTCGGCCACATTGAGTGTTGAAAGCATTTGGATCATAACAATCTCTCCTTTGGAAAATGGAACCTATTAGCTGATCACCGGGGCTTTTTCGACAACCTCAACGATACGGAAGCGCTTAAGCTTACTGATCGGTCGGGTTTCCATAATGATTACACGGTCGCCAAGACCACAAGCATTGTCGGCATCGTGTGCGTGGACAACGGTCTTCTGCTTTACTTCCTTGAGGTAAAGTGGGTGGCGGACTTTGTAGTCGTAAGTGACCTTGACCGATTTGTCACCGGAACGGCTGGTGACGATCCCGGTGATGGTTTTGCGCTGGTTGCGTTCTGACATTTTTAACCTCTAAATCTTTGATTGGTGCCGCTTCAGGCTTGTTGAGCCTGCTTTTTCTGAGCGAGGATCGTCTTCATGCGAGCGATCTCGCGGCGCAACTCGCGCAGCAGGTGTGATTTTTCAAGTTGACCGGTCTTCTTTTTAAGGCGGCTGCCAAGCAGCTCCTCGCTGGTATCACGGATCTTCTTCTCCAGCTCGTTGACCGTGTATTCACGGATGTCTTTGGACTTCTGGGCCATAGTATTTAGTTCCCGTTAAATTCGGTTAGATATTCTCGCGGCTGATGAAGCGGCAATGCAAAGGCAGTTTACCGTCGGCCAAGCGCATGGCTTCACGGGCGGCAGAAGTTGAAACGCCGGAAAGCTCGAAAAGAATGAATCCGGGCTTTACTTGGGCACCCCAGAATTCCACGTTACCCTTTCCTTTACCCTGGCGGGTTTCCGCTGGCTTTTTCGTGAATGGTTTGTGTGGGAACACACGGATCCAGACCTTACCGCGACGGCTGAGGTAGCGGTTGATCGCCACACGGGCGGCTTCGATCTGCTGAGCGGTAATCGGACCGCGTTCCAGGACCTGAATTCCATAGTCGCCAAAAGCAAGGGTATCTCCCCCTTTGGCTGCGCCACGGTTGCGACCGCGGTGCAGCTTGCGAAACTTCGTTCTGGATGGCATTAAAGGCATAGCTCTAAATCAGTTGGATAGTTAAATTGTGCCAGCTCAGTTGAGCAGCTTTTCCTCGTTGTCGAGACAGATCCAGCATTTGATCCCGATGATGCCGTAGACCGTGCGGGCTTCTGCAAAACCGTAGTCAATATTCGCACGCAGGGTGTGCAAAGGCACTGAACCGGAGCGGGCACTCTCGGTGCGCGCGATGTCCGCACCGCCGAGGCGACCGGAGATCTGCAGGCGAATGCCCTTTGCGCCCATGCTCATTGTGCTCTGAACCGACTTTTTGATAGCGCGGCGGAAAGAAATCCGACGTTCAAGCTGCAAGGCGACGCTTTCGGCGACCAACTGGGCAACGAGATCCGGCTTCTTCACTTCCTGGATGTCCAGCAGAACATCCTTGGAAACGATCTTGTTCAGTTCTTCCTTAATCTTTTCCAGCTCGGCGCCCTTGCGGCCAATCACGATTCCCGGACGGGCTGTGTGGACCTTGATGCGGACGCGGTTGCCCGCACGCTCGATAAAGATACGGGGCACTGCCGCATAGCGGAATTTTTCCTTCAGAAACTCGCGGATCCGATAGTCTTCATTGAGGAGTTCGCGGAACTCACCCTTGCGAGCGAACCAGCGGGACTCCCAGTCGCGGCGGACAGAAAGGCGGAAACCGATTGGATTTACTTTTTGACCCATGGTGAAATACTTTAGTTGTTCGCAGCCTCAGCGAGGACAATGCGCAGGTGACTGGTGCGTTTGCGGATCGGGTGAGCCGAACCCCGGGCGACGGGCTTGAAGCGGCGGAAGGTCGGGCCTTCTTCGATGATGGCTTCAGCGACAATCAAACGGTCAGAGTTCAGGTTGTGGTTGTTTTCCGCGTTTGCGATGGCGCTGTGCAGGGTCTTGTGCAGCAGGCGAGCCGCTTTACGCGGAATAAAACGAAGCGTTTCGAGTGCTTCGTTCGCCGGCATGCCCTTGATCGTACGGGCCACTTCGCGCGCCTTCTTCGGCGAAATGCGGGAATATCTTGTGAGTGCAGTAACTTGCATGGTGACGCAGCCTTCGGGATTACTTCTTGGTGTGCGGTTGGTGACCCTTGAAGGTCCGGGTCAGCGAGAACTCGCCCAACCGGTGGCCAACCATGTTTTCAGTGATGTGAACGGGGATGAAACCCTTGCCGTTGTGGACTTCCAGATTCAGACCGACAAATTCGGGCGTAATCTGGGAGCGACGGGACCAGGTTTTAATCGGACGCTTGTTGTCCGTAGCCTGCGCTGCTTCCACCTTCTTCCAGAGACCTGGATCGACAAAGAAACCTTTTTTGAGTGAACGTGCCATTTCGTGTAATCGATTTGTTCAGTTATTACTTGCTGGGATCACTTGGCTTTCACTTTACGCCCATTGCGGCGAACCAGGATCAACTTGTTGGATTGCTTGCGCTTCTTGCGTGTCGGGAAGCCCTTGGACAATTGGCCCCATGGGCTCACAGGGTGACCGCCACCGGAGGTGCGGCCTTCACCACCACCCATTGGGTGGTCGACGGGATTCATAGCCACACCGCGGACGCGGGGGCGGCGGCCCTTCCAACGGTTACGGCCAGCTTTGCCGAGCGATGCGTTGCCATGAGTTGAATTGCCAACCTCACCGATTGTGGCGCGGCATTCCGCATTTACCATGCGGATTTCACCGGATGGCATGCGCAATGTTGCCATGCCCTTCTCGATCGAAACCAAGGTAGCGGAGCCACCTGCGGTGCGCACGAGCTGCGCCTTTGTGTTCGGGCGCAGTTCAATGTTGTGGAGGCGTGTTGCCGGCGGGATGCTCTTCAGAGGCATGCTGTTGCCGGGCTTGAAATCAGCGATCTCGCTGGCGTTTACGATCTTGTCGCCTTCCTTGAGGTTCTTGGGGGCGATGATGTAACGCTTCTCGCCATCTTCATACTGCAACAAGGCAATGTGAGCCGAACGATTCGGGTCATACTCAAGGCGCAGCACTTCTGCCGGCTGGTCGATGCGATTGCGGCGGAAGTCGATGATGCGGTAAAGGCGCTTGTGCCCGCCACCCCTGCGACGGCTGGTGATCCGGCCATTTACATTACGGCCGCCGCTGCGCTTCTTGGACTCCAACAGCTTGCGCACAGGGCGTTCACGGCTGAGCTCAGGAGTGACATTGGTCACCTCATAGCGCTGAGAAGGCGTCAAAGGACGTTTGGATACGATAGGCATTTTGAAAAACTCCAGTTAAGCGATGTCGATGGTATCGCCGGCCTGCAGACGCACGATGGCTTTTTTATAGCCAGGCTTGAGGCCGGATTGGCCTCGGCGCATACGGTCGCGCTTAGCCTTCGGTTTGACATTCAGGGTTTGGACAGAATGCACCTTCACCCCAAAGCGGGATTCAATCGCTTGGCGAATGGCAATCTGATTGGTGTTCTTTGCCACCCGGAAGGTGTATTGATTCTGGTTGGAC
>JBJHBN010000184.1:5069-5561 GCA_050485505.1 Opitutales bacterium
AGCGGCTGTCGCCTTCTCCGTCACCAGGTGCTCGATAAGAATGTTCTCTACCTGGATCATTTAGTTGTCTCCATTCAAACGGTTGAGCAGTTTTTCGATTCCCTTTTCACTCAAGACGATGCGATCGTAACGAGCGAGATCGAGGACGTTAAGGCTGGAGGCATCGTTAACTGCAACGCGCTCGATGTTACGAGCGGCCAACAGTGTAGCATCGGCCCAGCTGTCGTCGACAACCAGAATTTTGCCTTCAGGGGCTACCTTGCCAACAATCGCGTTGAAAAGACGGGTCTTCGCCTCAGCGACTTCCCATTTCTCAATAACGGCAACTTCACCATCGGAAACCCTATCAAAAAGGGCACGGCCGAGGGCAGCCCGGCGCATTTTGCGGTTGATGTGTTGGGTAAACTTGCGCGGCTGAGGACCGTGGGCAACCGAACCATGGGTATGCTGCGGACCAACCATCGAACCTTGACGGGCGCGGCCAGTACCTTT
>JBJHBN010000185.1:0-5517 GCA_050485505.1 Opitutales bacterium
GAGTTCACCGCATGGGGCGCCGGGCATGTGCTTCAGGTTGCGAATGTCTGCCTGATGGTGGCTGTCTGGTTGTGGATCGTTCATCTCGTAAGTGCAAAACCACTTTTTACCACGAGACAGGCGCGCATCCTCTTTACCGTGTTGCTTGCCCCGCACATGCTTACGCCTCTCCTGCCATGGGAGGGAAGCCTCAGCAACCTCTACATCCATGGTTCAACACAACTGATGCGCTGGGGTATATTTCCAGTCGTCCTGTTCGTGATATACCGCTCCTTCCGGCATCTCCGAGCCCATTCCAAACCCAATAATGATGCCCGCCAACGGGCCCTGCGGATCGGCCTTTATGCCAGTGTCGCGTTGACCTTGCTCGGATTCATCCTTGGCGCGATGATCCGCGGATCCACTACCTTGGTGCCTGCGCACTATCATGCCGCATTGGGTGGGGTGACAATGGCCCTGATGGTTGCTGCATTTTTGATCAGCGAATCGGTCTGGCAAGGGCGTGGAGGCAAGCACCCCAATCCGAGCCATTGGCGCAGCAAGAGTCGTCAGTTTTCACTTTACGGAATCGGCCAGGTGGTCTTTGCCCTTGGTTTTGCGATCGGCGGAAGCTACGGCCTCGGCCGCAAGACCTATGCCGCTGAGTCTGCCACCCGAAGCCTCGGAGAGCTGGTTGGGCTCAGCGTGATGGGCATTGGTGGCCTTATGGCCGCTGCCGGTGGACTGTATTTTCTGTATTTAATCTTCCAGGACCTCCGCGTCTGGAGGAGCACTGCTTCAGCTTAACCCCGGATAAAGAATTCCAACCTATACAATCATGGACAAAGATACGAAACCCCCTCTGCTAAAACGTCTCATGGACAACCCCTGGATCCTGCTGGTTCTGGGAGTCCTTATCCCGATGCTCTCCTATACCCTGTGGGGCTGGATAGAGCTGACGATGGTACCACCTGCACCCCTGCCATAAGGAGATTCACAAATGAGCTTAACTCCTCCAAAATCCGATTGGTACAAGCCCGCAGAAGGTGCTGAAAAGCTCTGGATCGGTATCGCCTTGGTCTGGTGTTTTGTAATGAGCCTGATGATGCCCTATTGGCATTTCAAGGGCAAACAGAACAGCCAGGGTGAAGCCTACGCCGTCACAGCTGAGGCCTTTGTTGAGCGGACGGATCAATTCATCGAAGACAATTTGGTTGGCGACTACAACGGAATCCCGCTTGTGGCGCCCGCACCGGGAACAGATATCTATCTGGTTGCCCAGATGTGGTCCTGGTATCCGGTCCTACAATTGCAGCAGGGTGAGACTTATCGCCTGCATGTTTCCTCGGTCGATCTGCAGCACGGTTTTTCTCTGCAACCGATGAACATGAATTTCCAGATCATGCCCGGTTACGATCACGTGCTGACGATTACACCGACCACGACCGGGGAGTTTACCATCGTCTGTAATGAGTTCTGTGGCATTGGTCACGACCGCATGATCGGTAAGATCTTTGTCGAATAATTTCCACAGCCAACCTCTTTGATTCAAATGTCTTCAAGTTCTACAACATCTGCTGCGCTGACAGGCTCAGACAGTGAAAGCCGCAGTTGCCACACTACGGGTCTCAATGTCTGTCTTACAGCACAGCGCTTCATTAAACTCAACGCCGTAGCCGCTGTTGTCTTCCTGTTGCTAGGTGGGGTCGCTGCCATTCTGCTGGCGCTCACCCGTTGGCAGGCAATTCACCTGCTTCCGGTCGACTGGTTCTACCGCATTCTTACCTTCCACGGTTTGAATATGCTGATCTTCTGGATCCTGTTTTTTGAGATCGCGATTCTCTACTTTGCCAGCACGACACCACTGAATTCCAAACTATTTTCGCGCAAGGTTGCCTGGGTATCTTTTGGAATGATGCTGGTCGGAGCCATTATGGTCAATGTCGTGATTCTTCAGGGTAAGGCTGATGTGATGTTGACCAGCTACCTGCCGCTGCTGGCGCATCCGGCCTTTTATCTGGGTATCATCCTGGTGGCCGTGGGGACCCTGATCGGTGTCTTCAACTTTTTTGCCACTCTGTATGTTGCCAAACGTGACCGCACTTATGAAGGCTCTGTGCCGCTGGTGACTTTTGGGGCGACCGCCGCAGCGATTATTGCCGTTGTTACACTTCTGCACGGGGCCATTGTAATGATCCCGACCTTTACCTACTCCCTTGGCTGGACCGCAGAGCCGGATCCGATGTGGTATCGGATGATCTGGTGGGGGCTGGGGCACCAATCGCAGCAGGTAAATGTCACTGCGATGGTAGCAGTATGGTATTTGATCGGACACCTCGCAACCGGCGCACGCCCGGTCAATGAAACCGTATGCCGCGGGGCCTTCGTGCTTTATATTCTCTTCATCAATCTGGCTTCCGCGCACCACCTGTTGGTGGATCCGGGTGTCGGTTCAGCCTGGAAGATCTGGAATACTTCCTACGCCATGTATCTGGCCGTTCTGGCATCGATGATTCACGCCTTCACCGTTCCGGCCTCTGTCGAGGTTGCGATGCGTGAAAAGGGTCACAACAAAGGAATCTTCGGCTGGGTGGTCGCACTGCCCTGGCGCAATCCTGCTTTGTCGGCAGTTGTGCTCTCTTTGCTGATTTTCGGATTTGTCGGTGGCATTACTGGCGTGACTCTGGGAACCCAGCAGATCAATATCATTGCGCACAATACACTGCGCATACCAGGACACTTCCACGCCACCGTTGTTGGTGGAACAACGCTGGCATTTATGGGGCTCGCATATTACGTGATCCCACTGATGTTCAAGCGCAACTTCATCGGTCGTAAGTGGGCGATGATTCAGCCATGGCTGTTTGGCGGTGGTATTCTGCTGGTCTCGATCGGCAAGTCCTTTGCCGGATCCATGGGTGTGGCCCGCCGCACCTGGGATATCGAACCCGCTGGCATCTATGGCTCGGCCGCACACATGTTCCTCGGCGTGATGGGGATTGGGGCAATCATTGCGGTTGTCGCATTGTTCATGTTCGTTGGCCTTTGCGTAGGGACCATTCTGTTCGGCAAGCGCATTAAGGAAGGTGAGGCAATGGCTGACTGGGGAACTGCCCAGCCCGTTGGCGATGCCAAGGAAGGTTCGCTTGAAAACGACCACTGGTCGATGAAGGGAACCATCGTTCTTACCGCCGTATTCCTGCTCTGCTTCGCCGTATATTACTTCGCGAACTGGAAAGCACTGGCGGACGTCTGGCCTGTCCGCTGATGCAATGACTCTGATAAGACAAAGGTAAAATTCGCACAGCCACAGAAAAGCTCACGAGAAGGTTCTTATATGCAAGACCCCAAGCCAAGCAACCAAGATCAATCCAATGGATTCATGGCAAGCGTGCGCCAGTTCATGACTGGTTCGGGTCTGCCCGTGTTTCTATTGACGATCACCCTTCTCTATGAGGCTTTTCTGTTGGCTGTGCTTTTTGCTCCTGATGGAACAGGGCCTTGGAACCGCTTCGCTGTCGAGTTCAAGGTATGGTGTTTTGACTACAATCCTGCCACCGGTGGTATCGAGTGGATGGCTGTTTGGGTAATGTTTCTCGAGCCGATATTCGTTACTGGAATTGTCCTGGCGATCTGGCGCAAAGGCCTTGGTAAATTGTTGAAGCCTCAGGGTTGGGTGGAGCATTGGAGATCACTGACGGCCGGCACTGCGACAGCCATTGCGGTTCTTGCCGGTATGGTTGTCATCGGCCTTCCTGCCGAAGGTGAGGAGACCGTATTCCCTTTCCCGGGTGAACGCATCCGGACCCAGATCCAGCCCCCACATTTTGAACTCACCGACCACATGGGCAATCCTGCGAAGCTCGATGACCTGCGTGGCCGGGTGGTTCTTATCACCGGAGTCTATGCACATTGCACCGCCTCCTGTCCGATGATCCTGCTCGAAACCCGCGATCTTGTGGATTCACTGCCGCAATCGGCTTTGGATCACCTTACGATTTTGGCGGTCTCCCTCGATCCGGAAGGGGACACGGATCAAATCATGGGCCAAGTCGCAAATGCCTACAATTTCACTTATCCGGAATTTCGTTATTTAAACGGAGATCCGGAAACCATGCGCAGGCTGCTGCGGAGTTTTCATTTTTCGCCGATATTCAATGAGCGAACCCAGCAGATTGACCACGCCAACCTTTTTATTCTCGTGGATATCGACGGACACATTGCCTACCGCTTTAATCTGGATCCACGCCATTCATCCTGGATCAGGGAGGCCGTCATACAGTTGACCAGAGAAGCGAGGCAGCGCGATGGACTGAAGTTGAGTGCTCTGCCGCCGGAACCACAATCACTCTAGCGACCGATGTCCGCAAAAACTTCAGACTCGCATTTGATCGAACACGTGCGGGGAGCGCGTGGTTTTGCCTGGATCGAACGCCGTTTTGCCGCCTTTGATGGCTGGTTGAAGCGATTTCTGCCGGATTCGTTGAATCCCTTGCTGCAGACCGGTCGGGTAGCGAATCTATCCCTGCTTATCGCGGTTGTTACCGGAGTGTGGTTGTTGATCTGGTATTCGCCCAGTGTGGAATACGCCCACAGTTCACTACAAACGATAGAGGGCAGGGGACTGGGCGGCTGGGTGCGGGCGCTGCATCGCTACAGTTCAGACCTGGTGATGCTGGTGCTTTTGATCCACGCGGTGAGAATGTTTGTGGCCCGCAAATTTATTGGCTCGCGCTGGCTCGCCTGGGTTTCGGGAGTCGTTCTGCTGGTTTTGGTCTGGTTCATTGGTTGGACCGGTTACTGGCTCGTCTGGGACCAACCCGCCCAGCAGGTCGCCCTTACCTCAATGCAGTTTCTAGATGTTCTGCCGATCTTTGCCGAGCCCTTGAGCCGTGAATTTCTCGCGGACAGACTGGTTCCAAGTTTACTATTTTTTGTAGTTTTCTTTACTCACATGCTGCTGCCGCTGATGATTGCGGTAGGGCTCGTTTTTCACCTATCGCGCTTGAACCGTGTTCAACTTTTGCCGAACAAAACACTTTCAGTAGCTTTGATGCTTGCACTCGGGGTGGCTTCGATCGTTGTGCCCGCACCACTGGATCCTGCCGCCGAAATGGCCGTGATCCCGGAGCAGTTGACCGTCGATGCCTGGTATTTGACACCCTTGGCCCTTGCGCTTCGCTTTCATGCAGCAGGACTCTGGATCGCGATCATCCTGACACCCCTCTTTGTGATGGCCTTGCCATGGTTGTTGTTGCGCCGTCGAAGCAAGATCGGTAGCACTCAACAGGACGGAGAGTCAACTGTTCCCGCGGCACCCAAGGCTTATCAGACAGTCGTGACCGAGTCCCGTTGTCATGCCTGTACCCAGTGTTATCAGGACTGCCCCTACGACGCGATTCAAATGCTACCAAGGACCGACGGGAAGCCGTTCAATGTACGCGCCTGGGTGGATCCCGCCCGCTGTGTCGGATGTGCGGTCTGTGTTGGCTCCTGCGACTCCGAAGCCATGCGTATGCCCTGGTTTGATATTGAGGC
>JBJHBN010000186.1:0-5486 GCA_050485505.1 Opitutales bacterium
CTTGCTGCTGGCTTCAGTTATCACTGCAGTCATTGCCCATACACAAGGTTACAGCTGGCAGGAATTGGAAGTGGGTGTGTTGAATGGCATTCAGGTCGGTTTGAAAGCCGTTCTAATCCTGATGGTGATCGGCATTCTCATAGCAGTGTGGATCGCTTCCGGCGTGGTGCCCTACCTGATTTTTCTGGGGCTGGAATTACTGCACCCTTCGATATTCCTGCTCGCAACTTGTTTGATCTGTGCGGTGGTATCGCTGTCCACGGGCAGTTCATGGACGACCGCCGGCACAGTCGGGGTTGCATTGATGGGCGTCGGAGCCGGGCTTAATTTGCCGCTGGCAATGGTTGCTGGTGCCGTGGTATCTGGCGCCTACTTTGGGGATAAGATGTCGCCTTTGTCGGATTCCACAAACCTGGCCCCGGCGGTTAATGGGGTCGACTTATTTGTCCACATCCGGCACATGGTCGGCACAACATTCCCGGCTTTTGGTATTGCCCTGTTGCTGTATGCACTGATTGGCCTATTCCTTTCTCCAAATACAGCCGAAACCGGCAATGTTGAATCGATTCAGGCTGCGCTGGCGTCGGCCTATCATTTGAGCCCTTTGTTGTTACTCGCGCCGTTGACGGTTGTCGTTCTGAGTTTGCGCCGATTCACAGCTTTGCCGGTTTTGACAGCCTCAGCGGGTGTTGGTGCTGTCTTGGCGATCACTCTACAGGGTGTGGGGCCAGGTGAGATGATGGAGTTTGCCCACTATGGTTTTGTTTCCGAGACGGGGCATGGCGAAGTGGATGCCTTGCTTAGCGGCGGTGGTCTTGACGCCATGATGTTTGCGGTGTCCCTGATTCTTTGCGCCTTGGCTTTTGGTGGCTTGATGGAGAAATCCCGAATGATCGAGAGTCTGGCTGGGGCCATTCTTTCGCGGGTTCGGAACCGCGGTGACTTGACGGGGGCGACAGTGATCACCTGTGTTGGACTGAATATTACGGTGGCTGATCAATATTTAGCCATCATCCTGCCCGGGCGCATGTATCAATCGGCATATGCTGAAAAAAATCTGCACCCAAAAAACCTTTCCAGGACGGTCGAAGACGCGGGAACAATGACTTCTCCCCTGATTCCCTGGAATACCTGTGGGGCGACCATGATGGTGGTTCTTGGTATTTCACCATTCGTTTATTTGCCCTACGCATTTTTTAATCTACTGACACCCATTGTGGCCATTCTCTGGAGTTATTTGGGTATTTTTCAGGCAGAGATTGAAAGCTCTCGAGCGGCTTCTTCAGGTGAATCCTGCCTTGATTCAGAAGGCTCGCCTTGATAGACAGACGACAATGAAAAAAATCCTCCTTTTACTGCTGCCTCTGCTTGTTTTGCTGGGTTGCGAAACCATTCCCGAGCCTTCGCCTATGACCGCCGAAGAGCGCACTGTGCGCCCAATCGCGGAGAGTACGCGTGCCGTGGTCCTCCCCAGGGAGCTGAAGTTTTACGACGATGAAGAGCCTGCCCGAGGCATCCACCTGCCACCGGGGGAATATGTGCTGGAAGCAGAAGACGACGAGTATTATTACTACTTGGCCCCGAAGCGGATCAGCTTTCGCATGATGTTGCGGACCATTGTCGTCGACGAGCGGAACCTCCCGGGAGGAATTATGCTCAGCAAGGAACCGCGCAGGAACAACCCGGCAGGTATCTATCTGCAAGGTAACGAAACAATGCGAATTCTGACTTGGAAACTTGACCAACGCTTTATGAATCGAGAGGGCGAGGACTGGTCCCGTTCGGGAAATTGAGATGGAGACACAGCTGTCCGGATGGATCGTCGACGTAGTAGCCGGAAGTTGCTTTCGCGGCCGGATTGTGATCGACGAGGGGCGGATTCAAGACATCGTAGAGGACGCTTCGGCTGAAGGGGAAAGTTGGTTCACTCCGGGTTTGGTCGACGCTCATGTGCACATCGAAAGCTCTTTGCTGGCCCCAACAGAGTTTGCACGGGCCGCAGTGGTGCATGGCAGTGTCGCTTCGGTCAGTGATCCGCACGAAATTGCGAATGTGTTGGGTGTTGAGGGTGTACGTTGGATGCTGGAGAATGGCCGCCAATCACCCTTTAAATTCCGCTTTGGGGCTTCTCCCTGTGTCCCTGCAACGGATTTCGAAACCGCTGGGGCTGCCTTTTCGGTGGAGGATGTGGAATCATTGCTGGATTTGGAAGGCATCTCATATCTGGCCGAGGTGATGAATTTTCCGGCTGTGATCGAGGGCGATCCCCGGTTTCGACAAATGATCGCTGCGGCCAAGTCGCGGGACCTTCCGGTGGACGGACATGCGCCGGGGTTATTGGGCGAGGGATTGCGGAGATATGCGGAAGCGGGTATCGAAACAGACCACGAATGCGCAACATTGGAAGAGGGGCTGGCACGCTGCGAACTAGGTATGAAAGTGGCGATCCGTGAAGGGACTGCAGCGCGCAACTTTGAAGCGCTGTGGCCATTGTTGAAGTCGCATCCGCAGCAGGTGTTTTTTTGTTCCGACGACAAGCACCCGGACGAATTGCTCGGGGATCATATAAACCGGCTATGTGCCCGTGCGGTGGCAAAAGGGATCGACCCGATGACTGCCCTGAGAGCTGCAACCTTAAACCCTATTCGGCATTACCGGATACCGGCAGGTCTGCTGCAAAAGGGCGATCCAGCGGATATTGTGGAGTGGTCGAACCTAAAGGATTTCAGCTGTCGACGCTGCTGGATCGACGGCCAGCTGGTTGCCGACAAAGGGCGGGGATTGTTACCCAGGGTGGCAATTTCCGCGGTCAATCGATTCTCCGCAACCCCTTGCAAGGCAGAAGATTTTGCAATCCAACCAAAGCGGGATTTGCCCGTTATCGTTGCATTGGATGGGCAGATTTTAACGGACCGCATGGAGCGAACTGCCAGCAATTATGACCGGCAGGCGGACATCCTTAAAATTGCAGTGGTTAATCGCTACCAAAAGGCCCCAGTGTCGAGCGCATGGATTCATGGCTTCGGTCTCAAACATGGTGCTATTGCATCCAGCGTGGCTCACGATTCGCACAACATCGTCGCGGTCGGGGTCGATGATACTCAATTAGCCCGTGCCGTGAATGCAGTTATTGAAAATCAAGGCGGGCTGAGTGTGGTATCAGTGGAACAGATTGATTGCCTACCTCTGCCAATCGCCGGGCTGATGAGCGATGGCGAATGTGCAACAGTCGGTCCCTCCTACGCCCGCTTAAGTGCACGTGTCCACGAATTGGGTAGTCCGCTGAAATCTCCCTTCATGGCCCTGTCCTTTATGGCCCTACTGGTGATCCCAAAACTGAAGATCAGTGACCTCGGCCTGTTCGACGCAGAGACCTTTGAATTTGTCTAGTGGTGCGAGCCTTAAACTGCAAAACTTTCGCCGCAGGAGCAGCTGGCTTTGGCGTTGGGGTTATTGAACTTGAACCCACCGGCGACCAGGCGGTCCGAGTAATCCATTTCCATGCCTTTGAGGTAGAGTGCGCTGCGTGAGTCGATCAGGAGCTGATTGCGCACGGTGCGGATCAGGATATCGCCTTTTTTAGTGTCTGCCACAAATTTCATTTTATAGGATAAGCCACTGCAACCGCCTCCGGTGACTCGAATCCGGAGGTAGCGCTTGTCGGTCTCCTTCTCGAGGAGCTGGGCCAACTTTGAATCGGCAGCATCGGTTACCCGAACCAGCTTTTCGTTGCCGAGGCGCAGGCCTTCCGGCAAATCTGTGGTAGCAGCGGTCATCGGTTTAGTTTGCATCCTTTTCCTGATCCTCATCCTCTTCCTTGACCGCATATTGTTGCAGAGGAGGCTGGAGAATCTCGAGTTCAAAACGTTTGCCCCGGAGGTCAACACTGAGGTCGCCTTTTTCGATGGCATCTGTTTCGATCAAAACAGAGCCGATCGGAGCATTCAGAATTGGAGAATGGCTGCCGGACAGCACCCGACCCACTTCGCGATCCCCCTGAAGAACAGTGGCGCCCTCGCGGGCGATGCGGCGGTCTTTCATGCGGAAATACGCAACCTTGCGCTGCAGGCCTTGGTCCTTGTTCGCCTTCAGTTTGGCTTTGCCATTGAAGTCCGGCTCCTTTGCCAGTTTCACCACCCAACTGAGGCCAGCAGTGAGCGGATCGATCTTATCGCTCAATTCATGCCCGTAAAGCGGGTAGCCCGCTTCAAGACGGAGGCTGTCTCTGGCACCCAATCCACAGAGTGCGATGCCGTGGGGAATGCCTGCTGTCAGCAAGGTTTCGGCGAAGATTTCAGCACTCTCAGCGGGGATGTAAATTTCAAATCCATCTTCGCCGGTGTAACCTGTGCGGCTCGCGATCACAGGAATTCCGGACCATTCCCGCTCAATAAAGTGGAAGCGCTTTAAAGGCTTCAGGTCCGGCCAGGTGAGCACCATGCTGGTAATCGTTTCCGCCTTTGGACCCTGCAGGGCGATCAGGCCATAGGCGTCTGAAACGTCGTCGACCTTACAGTCAAAATCTCCTGCGACTTTTTGCATCCACTCGAAATCCTTATCTCGATTGGAGGCATTGACGCAAAGAAAGTATTTTTCTTCGCCCCGGCAGTAGACAATCAGGTCGTCGATCGGTTTCCCGTCCCCATCACACATCACGTTGTATTGCGCCTGGCCGACTTTTACCCTGTCAATGTCGTTGGTGACCAGCTTTTGCAGGAAGGCCTTTGCTTCCGGTCCCTCGACCGTGATTTCTCCCATGTGCGATACGTCAAACATCCCAGCATTTTCGCGCACAGCGCGGTGCTCCTCCAAGATGGACGAGTATTGAATCGGCATGTTCCAGCCGGCAAAGGGTCCCATGCGGGCGCGGTGGCGCTCGTGGAATCTCCAGAGAGGCGTTGGTTTCAAATCAGACATACCGCGCAACCTGCCACGAACTTCTCGGTTTATCAATCAAGAATCCTGCTTCCGGCGGCTTCAGCGCGCTTAGCGTAAACCGAAAACCGCATCGCAACAGAGCTCAAACATCGCATTCTGGCCCTTTTATGAGTGAATCCGTCGTCCACTTGCGCAGCCAGTATTACCAGCAGTTCGATGCAGATCCCGGTCTGGATGTCCCGGCTGAGGGGTTCGGCGGCTGGAAATCTGCACAATTGCCTCTGGACTTGAGGCACACTGCCTTGGTGGTAATGCACGCCTGGGACTACGGCCCGCCCGAGGACTTTCCCGGCTGGCGGCGGGTGGTCGAATACATCTCCCGGGCCGAGCAGATCTGTAAATCCGTTTTTCCGCCTTTGCTGCGCAGCGTTCGATCCTCGCCAATGCCAGTTTTTCATGTAGTCAGTGAAGGAGACTATTATCAGGATTGTCCGGGTTTCGAACGGGCGCTCAAGTTGGCGGGCCCGGAAGCTCCGGATTCCCTGCCAGTCGAGCCTCAAAGCGTTCATCGCGAACTGCTGCGTTTTCGTGAACAGGCGGTGTAACCG
>JBJHBN010000187.1:0-5479 GCA_050485505.1 Opitutales bacterium
TGAGCGACGCGATCGCCTTCAGCGTCTGCGAAGAGCACGATCATTCCAGCTTTGACTGCGCTGATGTCTGTTTCATTGACGATCAGCAGGGAGTGGCTGCCGTAGTGTGGATACATTGAACGGCCTTCACCGCGGTAGATGCTCCAAGTCGGGTAAAGACTGGTCAGCCAGGTCGCTTCTTTGACGGCTGTTTCAAAGGGAACACTCGAGGACGGTGCTGATTGAGCAGAAGCGCTGCTCATCCAGCCGATAGCCAGAATGGCGATCGTGATCAGGATTGTGCGCTTTATTGTGCCTACGAGTGTCATCTCGGCGACCATTATATAGCTTGTGCAGGTTCCTGCCTATCGGGAGTACTAATGCTTTGCGCAGGTATTGAAATGGATTCGCGGGCTTGAATTGCCTGAGGAGTATTAGGGGAAATACCTGACGCCGGGAGGCGAGTTGCCTGACTGGAATTTGGTCGACGAATCAGAGTGGTGTCGGCAGGCTTTGTAGCATGCTGAAAAGGGCCTTTAATGGGATGTTGGTTGCTGGTCTGGTTGTGGTCCCGAGCGGGTGTAATACGACCCCGGATACCTCCGCGCCCACTTCCACCCTGAGCACACGTGAAGCCACCCGATTAGCGGCCCAGATGCAGTTTCAAAACCCGCAGATTCGGGCGACCCTTGGCCAAGGCACCTCGATGCAGCCTCTGTATACCGAGGACACGGTTATCATGATTCATCCAATCGATTTTGCGGACTTGGAGGCTGAGATGATAGTTGCCTACCGAAATCGCCAGGGACAAATTGTGATTCACCGTCTGGTTCGGCTTGAGCTGGGTGGATGGGTCGCGCAAGGGATTAATAATCCACGAGAAGACCGCGAACGGGTAACACCTGAAAACCTGCTGGGTGTTGTTTACACCGTAATCTATACACAGGGAATGCGCTGAAGAGGCTTGCCTGTGAGGTAAGGGGCTGCATTCTGAAGGATCCAATGAACGGCAACGGCGCTGAAGCAGTAGAGACCAGTTATCTGGCATTTGAGCCGATATTCTACGGAGTGATGATCGGCGCCGGAGTTATCTCCTGTTTTTTTGGTTTTCGCTTGTTTAAATTGATGGTGGCGGTGTTGGCAGGCTTTGTCGGCGCGTTGGCGGGTGCTGCCTTGGGTTACCAGTTTGGTGAAGATCCGTTGCTGTGGACTTTGATTTTTCTGTTTGTTGGCGGTGTGGCCGGGGCATTGATGGGTTTTTTCTTTTTTTCCCTGGCGGTCGCTTTTGCTGGGTCCAGCCTTGGGGTTGCAATGTCATTGCCTTGGGTAGGGCACATGGAGAATCCGCTTTGGCAACTGCTGACCATGCTGGGCGTGGCCATGCTTTTTGCGCTGATCGCAGTGGTTGCAGTCAACCTATTTATTCGGCTTGGGACCGCCTATATCGGTGCTTTTGGAATGGTATATGGCAGCTGGTTTTTCTTCGATGGCCCGGCGATCCACGAATTGCTCAAGGATTCGGAATCGGTTATTCCTATACTCTCCGAAAACCCTGTTCCTGCTGTAGTCATGATGATTGTGGGAACAATAGGATTGCTGGTGCAGGCCCGCAATTGATCAGGGAACCGTAGTATCGTTTATTTCCCGGAGGGCAGGGGAAGCCAGAATACAATGCGGGTACCGGCTGGGCTTGACTCATCGACGTAAATATCGCCGTGGTGCGCTTTGAGTATGCGTTTGACAATGGAAAGCCCAAGTCCTGTGCCGTCGTGCCGACCACTGAGGAAGGAGTCAAAAATCTTATCTTGGATGGCTTCGGGAATACCTTTGCCTGTGTCCTGAATTGAGAAGACAATGCAAGGCGACTTTTCGATGTTGCGTTGTTCTGTTTTCAGCTCGATTCGGCCGCCCTCAGGCATAGCTTGAGTTGAGTTGATGACAAGATTGAGCAGGACCTGCTGTATCTGGCCCTTACTGACTTCCACCCAAAGTTGATGCTCGGTGTAGGGTTTAAAGCAAATCTCAACCTTGGACTGGCGTAGTTTTGGCCGAACCAGAACCAGCGTATCTTCGATCAGTGCATTGAAATCGAATCGTCTGCGCAGGTCATGGCGGGCTTTGCTGAAATGGAGTACGCGGGAGACTATTTCCTCTAGTTGATCGAGCTTTTCTTCGATTACCTCGGCATCCCTGTTGCGCGGGTCATCGCTTTCGAAATCAAGGCTCAGTGTTTGGAACAAGAGTCGAATGACCGTGAGTGGATTGCGGATTTCGTGGGCAATCTCTGCCGAGAGCATTCCGAGTGTTGTCAGGCGGTCATTCTGGCGCAGGTTCTCTTCTGTTTCAAAAACCCGCTTGTAGAGTCGTGCGTTCTGTATCGCTGCGGCTCCCAGACTGGCAAGGGTTTCGAACAGGCGCTTTTCCTCGTTGTTAAAGCGGTGAGACTTGTTGGTGTATATATTGAGGACGCCGATGACTTCATTTTCATATTGAATCGGACAGGCGAGCATAGAGACCAGGCCCTCCTTGCGAATGATGGGAATGAAGTGGTGCTCTTCGGTTCGACGCAGATCGTTGACCTCTATCATTTTTTGACGCCGGATTGCAGTTCCAATCGCACTGTCGGAGAGCGAGAGCTGCTCTTCGTAGGCGAAGGGTTCACTGAGGCCGGTCATGGCTTTGAGGCTGAGGCTGCCTTTTGCCGTATCGTGGAGGAAAAGCGCACACAAGGCTCCCTGGATGATGGACAATGCTTCCTTGGTTATGGTCTGTAGGATTTCATCCAGATCCCGCTTGATCACAATCGATTGGCCGATGGTTATGAGGGTTTCCAGGTGGGTTGCTTTCTGCTTTAGCTGACGGATGTGCCAAATTCGGTTAATGACGCGGCTGGCTTCCTGGGTCAGCAGAGACAGGATTTTCAAATGGGCTTCAGTGAAGGCATTGGGCTCGGTGCTGTCGATGTTGGCGGCGCCGATGATGTGTCCGTCGTCGCCCAGTAAGGGGACTGCCATTTCGGAGCGGATGCCTTTTTTTATGGACACATAGCGCGGATCCTCACGGACATCCGGGATGATTAGAGACTTGCCATGCAGCGCTACCCAGCCGGTAACCCCTTGGCCCAGTTCAAGCTGTGGTGGGGTTTTACCTTCGGGAAATCCACGCGAGACCTCGATCTCGAGTTTGAGCGTATCCGGATTTATCAACTCTATGGCTGCGCTGTCTGAAGGAATCAGGCGAATCATCTCATCGATGATCGTCTCCAAAGCATCTTTTGGGTTTTCGGTCTTTTGGGTCAGCTGGCTGATTCGGTAGAGAGCATCCAGCAGGCTGTGGTCGGTGCGCGGTTGGGCCATGGCAGTAAATGGTTATGTCCGTATTTATATTAGGTGACGATTTGTCCTGTTGTCGAGTGCTCTACGCTTGGTACGCAGAAAACGACCGATTGGGGCTCAATCGGTCGTTCCTGTGTCTCTCTCTTTGTCTCTCTGTTGTTTTGAGCGTGCCCAACGATAAGGGCGGCTCTGAAGTTCTTATTTCCAGTCGACGCCGTGCATGGAGCCGGTTTCGAGGAAGCGTTGATGCATTGCAAAGGCTCTGTTCAGGGTCTGTGGCGTGTGGCCGCCCTGAACGTCCCGACTGTAACCCCGCAATTCATCGCGGAAATCGGGGTGGGCACATTTTTCGATAATCTCCTGACTGCGCTCAAGCGGGTCTTTGCCACGCAGATCGGCGATACCTTGTTCGGTTACGACCACCTGAACACTGTGTTCGCTGTGGTCGAGGTGACTGCACAGGGGCACAATAGGGGTGATCTGGCCACCCTTTGCCAAGCTCGGGCAGGTGAAAATGGAGATGTAGGCATTGCGGGTGAAATCTCCGCTGCCGCCGATTCCGTTCATCATGTCATTGCCCATGATGTGGGTGGAGTTGACGTTGCCAAAAATATCGACCTCGATCGCAGTGTTGATCGAGATAATGCCCAGGCGTCTAACGACTTCCGGATTGTTCGAGATTTCCTGAGGGCGCAGCAACATGCGGCGGCGGAAGAAGTCAAGGTTCTGGTAAATCTTGGTCAGGATGTCCGGACTGACAGTCAGGGAAGTGCCGCTGGCAAATGAGAGCCGGCCGGATTCCATGAGGTCAATCACGCTGTCCTGAATCACCTCCGAATACATTTCGAAAGCTGGAATGTCGGGGTGTTCGCCCATTGCACCCAAAACGGCATTGGCAATGTTGCCAACTCCACTCTGGATGGGCAGGAAGCCCTTGGGGATACGTCCCAAGCGAATTTCTCCGGCGAGGAAATCGGCGACGTTGTCGCCAATCTTGCGGGTGATGGCGTCGGCTGCCTTGAAGCCGCCGACCTCGTCGGATTCATCGGTGAAAACAATACCGGCAATGCGCTTTGGATCTACTTTAACGACCGGATCACCGCTGCGCTGACGCACCGAGTAGATGGGCACCTCGCGGCGGTGGGGCGGATCAGCAGGTTCGTAGATGTCGTGCAGGCCATACAGCTCTACCGGGTGGTGGCTGTTTATTTCGATGAGAATCTTTTCCGCACTGTGTAGAAAGGTATTGGTGGCGCCAACACTGGTTGTCAGTGTTATTTCGCCCTCGGCGGTTACTTCCGCAGCTTCTACGACGGCGAAGTGCATTTTGCCCAGAAAACCGTAGCGCACCCATTGCTGCAACAGAGACAGGTGCATATCGAAGAAGCGCGTGCGACCTTGGTTGATGTTTTTGCGCATCAAGGGGTTGGACTGGTAAGGGGTGCGCCAGGCAACGGCGTCGGCCTCTGCCAGACGGCCGTCGAGCGAGTCCCCAGTGGAAGCTCCTGTGACAACTCCAAGCTTGAAGGGACGTCCGGCCTTGTGTTCGGCTTTGGCGCGCTCCGCTAAGGCGCGGGGAATAGCTTTGGCGGCTCCTGCTGGAGTGAAGCCGGAAAAGCCGACCGTTTGACCATTGTCAATCAGTGCGGCTGCTTCTTCTGCGGTGAGTTCTGGAAATGGGAGAGCCATGTTTCTTATTAGCGGAGCTTACTTAGGGTTAAACTTGTCATTAGGTAAGGTTTTTGGTTGATGCCCGTCAATACCAATCGAGGAAATTTTTTCGGCGAGGAAAGCTTTGCTTATGGGCAAAAAAGAGGCACCCGCTTGGGTGCCTCTTTTTTTGTTAAATTGGATTAGTTGCGCTGCGGAGGGGTTAAGCCTTCCGGAGGTGGCGGAGGAGGGGAGCTCGGTGGCGGAGGCGGGGTGCCGCGAGGTCCAGGACCCGGAGAGCCCTGCTGGCGCGGGCTTGTGCTGGGGCGTTCGGGGCGTGCCTGCTGCTCGTCGTTGATACGAACCAGATGTACGTCGAAAATCAGCAGGGAGCCGGGTTCGATGATACTGCCGGGAGCTGCCGGGTTGTTCCCGTAGCCGAGTTCGGATGGAACGTAGAGTTTGGCTTTGCCGCCCTCGCCGAGGAGTTTCAGGCCTTCGCGGAATCCGGGAAT
>JBJHBN010000188.1:0-5444 GCA_050485505.1 Opitutales bacterium
GTGTGTAGCGGTGCAATCCGCGGTGTTCGCCCAGCTTCCTGCCTTCTTGGTCAACAATATCGCCGGGGCGGTCTTCGATGAACTTCTCCAGGAAATCGTTGATCTTCACTTCACCGATGAAGCAGATGCCCTGACTGTCTTTTTTACCCGAATTGGGCAAGCCGATGGATTCTGCCAGTTCGCGCAATTCCGGCTTGGTCAAATCGCCCACCGGGAACCACGCTTGGTCCCTCTGTTCTGGACGCAAGAGCGCCAGAAAATAGCTCTGGTCCTTATTTTTATCAACCCCCTCAAAGATCCGGTTACCCCTCCTGCGTGCGTAGTGACCGGTTGCCACCCCGTCGAAACCGTTTTCCAAGGCCCAGTCCAGTAATACGCCAAATTTCATTTCACGGTTGCACATTACATCGGGATTGGGCGTCAGCCCTTTTGAATAGCCATCAACCAGATAGCTCACAACGCGCTCGCGGTAGGCATCCATGAAATTAATCACCCGAAAGGGAATACCCAAATGTTCGCAGACTGCGCGTGCGTCCTCTATATCCTGCATCCAGGGACAATTCCCGAAAACCTCCTCCTCATTGATCCAGTTCTTCATGTAGGCGGCTTCAATGGGATGCCCGGCCTGCTGCAGACGCCAGGCGGCAACCGCACTGTCGACTCCTCCAGACAATGCAACCAAAAGCTTGGGTTTTGCCGATGACAAATCCTCAGTCATTCTCCCCCTCTCTTTCAATCCACTCGTCAAACTGCCGAATGAGATCGTCTCGGGTGGGCAACAGACCGGAGGTTGTAACACGTTGCGCTTCCTCCCGGGCTTCATCCATCCGCCCCAGCTCGGCCAACACCCGCGCGGTATGTAACCTCAAGGCATCACGTTCTGTGTCGCCCATGGATTCGCCGAGCGTCTCCGCCATGCGGCGCCACTGCTTCAGAGCGCCTTCCCAATCGGGCTCCATCATATCGTAGTAAGACTCTCCGTAACGGAATTGCATGCTGACCGACCTTGGTTTCAGTTCAGCAGCCTGGGCAAAAGCACGGATCATCTGCGCGTCCAGTTCTTCCGCGCTGTTGACCTCATCCGCAACCATTTCATCGCGAAAATATGTGATCAATTCCCCGATGCCATAATGGTAGACGGCTTCCGACGGATCTCTCTCGACTGCTTCCAATGCATACGCGAATGCCGTACCGTAATCGCCCTCTTCGGCGTATATCACCGACAACTGCTGATAGGCCATCGGTACGTCCGGGTCGATATCCAAAGCCGCATGGAATTGCTCCAAGGCCCCCAAGCCGTCTCCGTAACGGTTCAGCAGTTTGCCATAGAGCAGTCGAGGCTCCAACTGGTCCGGGTTATTGGCGATGAGCGTGAGATACTGACGTGAAACTGCGTGGAAGCGCCGCTGGGCCTCCGAATATTCAGCATCTTCACGGGCAACATAACGCTCCAGACGCTGTTCTTCGCGAACGATCTCAATCAGGCGTTGCTCATAAACTGAAACAGAGTCCCCACGACGTTCGGGCGCCTGATCCAAAGTTCGCGAAGACCTTTGCTCAGCCTGAGAGGCACCGGCAAAAAGCAGAAGCACCACAGCGATAATACAATGAGTGCGGAAAGTTCGGGCGGAAAACGGTGTGATCATAAAAGTATTAAGCGAAAACAGATTCTGTCCGAAAATCAAACGGATCCTGCTGAATCCAGACCTGACTTTGCAGCGGAGTCTGCTCATATAGCCATTTTAAATCGTTATCCAACAGAACGATGCATCCACAACTGCCGTGTTCGGGGAAACGCTCCGGGTGATTGGTGCCGTGAATGTAGATGAAGCGCTCAAAACTGTCCAGACCCTCGCCCGCATTTATACCCGGCTGAAGGCCCGCCAGCCGAAGAATGCGCGTCGTTACCAGAGCTTTCTGTTTGGGTCCTGCATCGCTCCGCTCCCAGTAGCGCTCCGGCTGCAAACAGCGTCCGACAAATACTGAGCCATCCGCAGCGCCATCCCCAAATTTCTCCGCTACCCGATGCAGACCGGGAGGCGTTGCCAAAGAGCCCTCAACAGCACTCATGGGCCGCGGAGAGGCTGAGGCAAGGAACGCGCGCGCCTCCCCGGAACGCCTCCACCAAATCAGTTTTTGCTCGCAATGAGAATACAAGATTACAACCTCTGTGGGCTCAATTTGCTGCTGTCGCAGCGATTGGACAAAAGCTGAATCCTCCTCAATATTTAACCATGGCATATACGATTGGTATCGTCGGCGCAACAGGAGCGGTTGGTCAAGAACTGATCACGCTCCTTGAATCCCGCAGTTTTCCGGTGGAAGAACTGCGACTATTGGCATCTGCGCGCTCAGCGGGGAAAACCACGACCTTCAAGGGCGAGGAGATTTCTATTCAGGAAACCCGCCCCGAGGCATTCGACGGGCTCGATATCGTCTTTTTCAGTGCCGGTGCCAGCATCAGCCGGGATCTCGCGCCCGAAGCGGTGCGGCGTGGCTGCGTGGTGATCGACAATTCCTCAGCTTTTCGCACCGATCCCAGTGTTCCCCTCGTCGTTCCAGAGGTCAATGCCCATGTGCTCAATGAACACAAAGGGCTCATTGCCAATCCGAATTGTTCCACTGCGATCGCACTGATGGGCTTGAACCCCCTGCACAAGGCCTTTGGTTTGAAGCGCTTTTTTGCCGCAACATACCAGGCGGTCTCAGGCTCCGGTGTCAAGGGCATGGTGGAGCTGGAAAAGCAAATTCGTGCCTGGGTCAACGGTGAGACGGTAGCACCGGAGGCTTATGCCCACCCAATCGCCTTCAATCTCTTTCCGCATGTGGACGTCTTTCTTGAAGACGGCTATACCAAGGAAGAACACAAGATGGCTAATGAGAGCCGTAAGATTATGGGCCTCGGTAATTTGGCGATTTCAACCACCTGTGTGCGCGTGCCCGTGATGCGCGCGCACTCGATTGCCATCAACGCAGAGTTTGAGCGGCCCGTCGATCTCGCCAAGGCACGTAAGGCCATCGAAGATGCGGATGGAGTTGATCTGGTCGACGATCCCACCAGAAACCGCTACCCGACCCCACAAGCATGCACTGGAGTAAACAATTGCGCGGTGGGCCGCCTCCGCGTTGATTCAGCGCTGGAGAACGGATTGAGCTTTTTCGTTGCAGGTGACCAGATTCTCAAGGGCGCTGCACTCAACGCCATTCAGATCGCGGAAGCTTTGCCGCGCTGAATTGCCTGCCTCAAGCTTAACCTGCGATTTCGCGATATGCGTCGGCTGAAAGAAGATCGTCGGCATTGGCATTGTCGGCCAACTGAACTTTGATCAACCAAGCCTCCTTGTAGGGAGACCGGTTTACGAGCTCAGGTTCCCCTTCAAGCGAGTCGTTAATTTCGACAATTTCTCCTGCAACCGGCATGTAGAGGTCACTGGCGGCCTTAACGGACTCAACCACCCCAAAGGTGTCTCCACTTTCAAAGCTGTCACCAACTTCAGGCAATTCAACAAAGGTAACGTCGCCCAAGCTTTCCTGTGCATAATCGGTGATGCCAATCAGAGCTGTGCCATCATCGGCCAGCTGAATCCATTCGTGGTCTTTGGTATATTTTAGATCCTGCGGAATTTCGCTCATGTTACTTCAATGAATGAGCGCCAATGCCCGCCCTTGCAACGGGAAAATCCCGCAAACCTGTTTTGACTTGCGGCTTGCCCCGACTACGTCAAAGTCCCTTTCCTGTTCCGCCGGTCTTAAACTTCAAGACCCAAGACGCCCGGGTGGCGGAATCGGTAGACGCTGAGGACTTAAAATCCTTTGTCCGCAAGGACGTGCGGGTTCGAGCCCCGCCCCGGGTATTTTATTGCAGATGCTGCGCTTGTTATATCCGATGCACTTTGCCCAGCACCAGTGCCACTCAGCACGAGTTTGTACTACCGCCCTTTGCCGCCGATCATGGTATAAATGGTCTTCAGGACAATAGCCAGATCCAGAGTAAAGCTATAGTGGCGAACGTAGTAGAGATCGTACTTCAATTTCTCAATCGTGTCCTGAAGATTGGCACCATAGGGGTAATTGACTTGTGCCCAACCCGTGATACCCGGTCGCACCAGGTGTCGGAAGTGATAATATGGAATCTTGATTTCGTAATCTTTGACCAAATCAACCCATTCCGCACGGGGACCAATCAGGCTCATGTCACCCTTCAGGACATTCCATAATTGCGGCAGCTCGTCGATTCGGGATTTCCGTAGAAATGCACCAATCCGGGTGATTCGTTGATCCTGTTGGCGGGTATACTTGTCGCCATTTTGCGAGCCCACTTGCATGCTACGGAATTTGTAAACAGTAAAAGTCTGCTCTCCCAAGCCCACGCGTAGCTGGCGAAAGATCGCAGGCCCCTTGCTTTCCATTCGAATCGCCAGCGCGACCACTGCGAACAAAGGGGCCAACGCCAACAAACCCAATCCACTGAGGACCACATCGAACAAGCGTTTAAAGCGCTCAAACGTGAAGTCACGGTTCAAACGAAAACCATCGTCAATTACCCACCACAACGACAGTTGTGAAGTTGGAACAAACTTCCAATAAGTGGAGCAAAAAGAATAAAAACTCTGAGCAACCGTTTCCCTGAAATGAATTTCCATCAATTGCTGACGCTGCCGACTTGTGAGCTCTTCACTCTGTGCCGCAATCACCACCGCGGTTAAACGCTGGAGCTGTTCGCTCACGGCTGTGTTCAAATCGCCACGCAAAGTGGGCGACTGCGGATCCTGTTCGACCAGTGGCTGACCAACCCGCTTGGGATGAGTCGCAAAAAAATGCACCTCCCCCGGCCAGTTGAAGACCCTCAACATACGGAGAAAGTCCTTTGCCAAGGCGCCATCGCCCACTACAAAAAGAACCTGGCCAGCCAACGAACGCTGGACCCGCTGCGACAGGGCCGCCCGGTACAGGATGGACAGCAACGGGAAACAAACCAAAGTGATACCAACGTTACCCCGAGCAGCATTCAGGGTCTGGCCAAAGGTAGTGAAGGCAAACACCACCGTAAACCCCAGTAGCAGCGAAATGAACGAGGCAACAGCATGTTCACTCAGAAAGCGCGCTGAGGTCATTTGTGTATAACGGTTGTACCCACCGACCATCGCCAGAGGTGCGATCGTAGCAATGACGATGGCTGCCATTACCTCCCATTCCATGCGCCCTCCAGTGCCAAAAACCTCCTGTCTTACAAGAATGGATATTGCGTAAATTCCCGTAAGCACCAGCACGTCCAGCACAAGCACCAGCAAAGTGAAGAAGATCGAGTTATTTTTGGCTTTGCGGTATCCCATAGACTCTTACAAGGTAGAATACCTTAAACCGCGCACTGGGACAGGCCAGACAAAAGCAAATATTCCACTCTATTTTTAACAGGTTTTAACAAGGAGACCAAAGAAACTCAC
>JBJHBN010000189.1:0-5413 GCA_050485505.1 Opitutales bacterium
TCTCCTCGATGTCTGCCAGAACCGGCTCGTCCTCGTGGCGCAGGCGCTCGAGCGAGTGCGGGTGACAGAAGATGCGCAGCCAGTAGGGGTCGTTGGAAGCGTCGATTCGGGTTTTGAGGCGGCGAATGACGCTGGTGAGCCGGCGTTGGATTTCGACGCTCATGGTTCGTGCACTTTTGACTGCGCCACGGCCGGAGCAGTAGGGGCAGGTCGTGTAGAGTCCGGAGGAAACCGATTCCTTGTGGCGCTGGCGGGTCATTTGCATGATGCCGAGCTGGGAAATCTGCAGCACGTGACACTTTGCCTTGTCGCGGCTCATCTCCTGTTTCATGCGCTTATAGACCGCATTGCGGTCTTTGCGCTGCTTCATGTCGATGAAGTCGATAATGATCAGACCACCGATATTGCGCAGACTGATTTGGCGCGCTACCTCGGTGGCGGCTTCCAGGTTTACCTGCAGGATAAAGTTGTTGTTGTCCGCCTTCTGTTTGTGCGAGCCAGTGTTCACGTCGACAGCCACCAAGGCTTCCGTCTCTTCGATGACTACCTCGCCACCGCTTGGCAAAGGCACCTTGCGCTGGAACGTCTGCTCGATCTGGCGTTCGATGTTGAAGCGCTCAAAAATCGGGATGTTCTCTTTGAAAATCGCGATTTTTCCTTGGGAGCGTTTCGAAACCCGGCCCACCAGGTCCATCATGCGCTGGCCATCCTCTTCGTCGTCGATCAACACTCGGTCGACGTTTTCCGTAAGGAAATCGCGCATCGTGCGTTCGATGATGTCCGGCTCCTTGTAAAGGCAGGTCGGCTCTTTGGTGCTGTCCATGCGCGCCTGGATTTCCTTCCATTGGTTAAGCAGAATGGTCAGGTCGCGGACGAAATAAGTCCAGCGCTTGCCCTCGCCCGCTGTGCGGATGATGACGCCCATGCCCTCGGGGATGGAAAGCTTGCGGAGGATGTCTTTGAGGCGTTTGCGCTCTTTGTCATCTTCGATCTTGCGCGACACTCCACACTGGCCGCCGAAGGGCATCAATACCAGGAAGCGGCCCGGAAGGGCGATGTTGGTAGTGGTGCGCGGACCTTTTGAGCCGATTGTGCTCTTGGTAATCTGGACGACTATTTCGGCTCCGACCGGGTAGAGGCGGGGGATGTCTTTAACCGTGATCTTATCCTTTTTATTGCGCTGCTCGTCTGTGCGGGTGTCGCGGACGATGTCCACCGAGCTGTCGGCTTGCGGCAGGATGTCCCAATAGTGCAGAAAGGCATTTTTTGGCATGCCGATGTCGACGAAGGCAGCCTTCAGACCCTGTTCCAGATTCTGGATCTTGCCCTTGAAAATGGCGCCGACCAGACGGTCGTCTCCTGCCCGTTCCAAGTCGAACTTTTCGAGGATGCCGTTGTTCAGCACCGCGACCCGCTTTTCCAGCGGCTCGGCGTTGATAATGATCTCGCGGTAAGGCTCGTTCTCCTTGCGCAGGCGAGCGGCGATTTTCTGCAGAAGCGGGCGATCCTTGGAGCGCTCTTCAACGGCTTGCTGGATAGTTTTGGGATCAACCGGCTCAACCGGGCCCTCGATTGGGGGCAGCTTTAGTTCGGCTTCCTGCTCAGGGGAAAGATTTGTTTTTGGTGCGGATTCAAGTGGTTTCATGCGGATACGCGAATTGGTGTGGATTGAGGCACCATTCATTCTGCGGTCCGCTGAAACCCGGGTTTGCTTGCCCCAGGTGGTTGCTGTGTCTGCACGTTCTCATTTCAATCAAACCTCCGTCGGTGGCGGTTTACGCTTTGGATGAGACCTTGCAAAATGCAGCAACTCAAAATGAATGAGCCTCCATAACTGATGAAAGGCAGAGGTAGACCCGTTATGGGCGTTAGACCGATCGTCATGCCAACATTGATGAATACATGAATGAGGAAAATGACGGTGACCCCTGCTACCAGCAGGGTGCCAAAACGGTCGCGTGCGACTCCGGCAATGCGGACCCCGTTTGCCAGGAGAATCGCGAAGATGCCAATAACGAGTATTCCTCCAATAAAACCTGCTTCTTCGGCCAGAACGGCGAAGATAAAGTCATTGTGTGCAACTGAACGGGGCAGGTACCCCAGGCGTGCCTGAAGTCCATTGCCCCAACCCTTGCCGGTAAGCCCTCCGGTGCCGACGGCTTGCTGCGCCTGGACGGAATTCCAGGCGGACCCGGTTCCCCGGGGGTCGACCACTTCGGGAGCGACAAAGGTCATGATCCGCTCGCGTTGGTAGTCACGCAGCGGGAATATAGATGTTTCTTGATATTTGCCCCGGGCTTCCAGGGCGGTTAATTGTTCGTTTTTAAGAAATTGTGAGTATTGAAAAAGATCAAAGCCTACGACGCTTGTTCCCAGGATGACAACCGCAAGCACACCGATGAAAAAACGTTCGGATAGCCTCGATATATACAAGAGAGTCAACATCATAGGGGGAAGTATCAGGCAAGAGCCTAGGTCCGGCTGGGTAAAAATCAAGAACAGAGGCAGCAATGTTATGCCAAACACTTTGGCCAGCGTCCACAGGGATTGGCGGATGGTGCCGAGCTCGGAGCGGGCGAGGACGCTGGCGAGCATGATCAGGGTGCAAACCTTGGCCGCTTCCGCGGGTTGATAGGCCAGGACAATGAAATTCAGCCAGCGGCGAGCGCCCTCTCGTTCCATGCCAACGGGCGTATAGATCAGCAGCAGGAGAAAAATGGCAATAAGGTAGAGCCAGAAGGCGTTGGCCAGGTAGATCGAATAGTCAATGCGGCCGAGAACTACATAGATCACGCCGCCGAGGCCGATCCAGACCAGCTGGCGAATCCAGAAATCGTAGCCGGAATAGGCTTGTGAAGAGTAGATAAACGCGACCCCGATCAGCGCAAGCAGGAGCATGCAGGCGGGATTGATCCAATCTGTGCGACCGCCGGCCGTTGTCTCCACAATGCGGCGGGCGCGGTATAGCAGTTGGTTACTGTCAATGCGGCGTTCGATCCGCTCATAAGGGTGGATTTGGGGGGTAAAATCAATGGAATTTGTCAGTCCGGCAGGCTTTGGCGGGTTTTATTCTTGCCAGCGTGGGCGCGGGCTTTGTCATCCCTTGGCTTATGAAGAAGTACGCGCTCTTGTCTGTCAGTGATAAAACCGGGTTGGTCGACTTTGCCCACCAGCTGGTGACTCGCCATGGCTACCAGCTGCTGTCGACCGGAGGCACTGCCCGGACATTGCGCGGGGCAGGGCTCGAAGTGACCGATGTCAGCGATTACACCGGCTTCCCGGAAATGATGGAAGGGCGGGTGAAGACGCTGCACCCAAAAGTTCACGGCGGATTGCTGTGCCGCCGCGATGTGCCTGAGCATCTGGAGCAGGCCAAGGCTCATGGGATTGAGCTGATTGATTTGGTAGTGGTAAACCTTTATCCCTTCGAGGAAACCGTGGCCCGTCCATCGGTGAGCCGCGCGGAAGCGATTGAGCAAATTGACATCGGCGGGCCGTCGATGCTGCGCAGTGCGGCCAAAAATCAGGATTCAGTGACTGTGGTTGTCGACCCGACCGACTACGATCAGGTTTTGAAGGCAATGGACGACAAGGCTGGATTGGCAGAATTGCGGCGCCAGCTGGCGACGAAGGTCTATCGCCGCACCAGCGCTTACGATGCCGCGATCGCCGATTATCTGGAATCTCAGTCGGATTCTGAAGCACCGGATTTTTCCTCCCTCGGCCTGCCGATGGTCTATCGCTTGCAGGGAGATAAGGCAATGAACCTGCGCTACGGCGAGAACCCGCACCAGAAAGCGGCGCTCTATGGACGCTTTTTTGATGTTTTTGAGCAGTTGCAGGGCAAGGAGCTGAGTTTCAACAACATCATCGATATATCAGCAGCGACCTACCTCATCGGTGAGTTTGAAAAGCCGACGGTAGCCATTTTGAAGCATACAAACCCCTGTGGGGTGGCCAGTGCGGACAATTTGCTGACTGCTTGGGAGCGAGCTTTTGAGACTGACCGTCAGGCTCCGTTTGGAGGTATCATCGTGGTTAATCAGACTGTCGATGAGGAGTTGGCGACCGCAATTCGGGAGATTTTTTGCGAAGTGATCATTGCTCCGCATTTCTCCGATGAGGCCTTGGAAGCTTTTAGCCGAAAGAAGAACCTGCGTTTGATGGTTAACCGTGCGGGTGTGGGTGCGGAGTCGCTACTCGACATCCGATCCGCAGTGGGGGGATTTCTGGTGCAGGACCGAGATCAGCGCAAGATTCGACCAGCGGACTGCAAGGTCGTCAGCAAGCGTCAGCCGACCGATGAGGAATGGGCTTCAATGCTGTTTGGCTGGAAAGTGGTGAAGCACGTGAAATCGAATGCTATTGTTTACAGCAAGGGCGAGCAGACGATTGGCATCGGTGCCGGTCAGATGTCGCGGGTCGACAGTTCGCGGATTGCGGTTTGGAAGTCCGGCGAAGCCAAGCTGTCCCTGCAGGGTTCCATCATTGCTTCAGATGCGTTCTTCCCATTCCCAGACGGTCTGGTTGCTGCCGCTGAGGCCGGGGCCACCGCAGCGATTCAGCCGGGTGGATCGGTCCGGGATGAAGCCGTAATTGAGGCTGCGAATGAGCGCGATATGGCGATGGTGTTTACTGGTATTCGTCATTTTCGCCATTGATCTCGCTCAGATTCCCATCTTTGCCCGGAAGGTCTGTGCTGCGCGGCGGGACATCTGTACTTTGGTCCCATCCTTGAGGGTTACCAGCAGACCGCTGTTGAACCAGGGCTGGATGCTCTGGATCCATTTGAGGTTGATGATCTGTTTGCGGTTGGCGCGGAAGAACAGGCGCTTGGGTAAACGCTCCTCAAGCTGATTCAGGGTACGGTTGATCAAAGGTTTTTGGTCGTCGAAAAGGAAGCGCACATAATTGTCCTCACTTTCGAGCAGGCGCAGTTGGCTGTGTTCAACAAACCAGCAATTGTCGCCATCCTTGATGAATATCTGGTCCAGTTCCTCATTTTCCTGCATTTGCAGGGCGGCGCTGGAGATCCGCTCATATTTGTCGAGGCGGATGCGCACAGAGTCCAGTAGCTCTTTGGATTCAAAAGGTTTGGTGATGTAATCATCCGCACCAAGACCCAAGCCTTCCCGAATCTCGCTGGGATCGGTTTTTGCCGTCAGGAAGATGAATGGAATCACTGCGGTAATCGGATCGCTCTGGATTGCTTCAAAGGCAGCATAGCCGTCGATATCCGGCATCATGATGTCGGACAGTATGAGGTCGGGACGGTGCTTCTTTGCCATCTCGATGCCCTCGCGTCCGTTTTCGGCAGAAAGCACCGAGTAACCATGTGCTTCGAGCAGGTCTTCGAGCGGCAGGCGAACCCCGGCGTCGTCTTCCATGATGAGAATAGTCGTCATATTTTTAA
>JBJHBN010000190.1:0-5413 GCA_050485505.1 Opitutales bacterium
TCAAGGACCAGCTCGACACCGAGCTCAAGTTAATCGCTAAACTTGGCTTCTCCGGATACTTTCTAGTAGTATGGGACATCATCCAGTTCTGTCGGCGTATGGATATTCTGGCACAGGGCCGGGGCAGTGCCGCCAACAGCGCGGTCTGCTACGTGCTGGGAATAACCGCTGTTGACCCGGTTGGCAGTGGTCTGCTGTTCGAGCGCTTTCTCTCTGAAGGGCGCCAGGGCTGGCCGGACATTGATATTGATCTGCCAAGTGGCGACCGCCGTGAACAGGTGATCCAGGAAGTCTACCGGCGCTACGGCCGCCGTGGCGCTGCAATGACTGCAAACGTCATCACCTACCGCGGCCGCAGCGCGGCGCGTGAGGTGGGTAAGGTGCTGGGCCTGGCAGAGGAGCAGACCCAACGCTTCGCCAGCCTGATCTCGCGCAGCGACCGCAGGGATCCGGAATACCTGCAGCAGCAGTTAAAACAAGCGGGTTTGGAAAAAGAACATCCCCGTGCCCGCAGCTTTCTGACTCTGTATCAGCAAATCCGCGACCTACCTCGCCATCTGGGCCAACACTCCGGCGGAATGGTCATCTGCCAGGGTGCACTGGACAGTGTTGTGCCGCTTGAAAATGCCTCCATGCCGGGGAGAAGTGTCGTGCAATGGGATAAGGATGATTGCGAGGACCTCGGAATCATCAAAGTCGACCTGCTCGGTCTCGGCATGATGGCGGTCATGCAGGATGCCATCCGCCTGAGCCGAGAACGTGGGCACCCGGTTGACCTCGCCCAGATCCCCAAGGACGACAAAAAAACCTACGACCTGATGTGCGCGGCGGACACCATTGGCGTCTTCCAGATTGAGAGCCGCGCACAAATGGCCACCCTGCCCCGCATGCGACCCCGCTGCTTTTATGATCTCATCATTGAGGTCGCGATTATTCGCCCTGGCCCCATTCAAGGCGGCATGCTCCACCCTTATCTGGAACGTCGTGCTGGCAACCAGCCTATTGATTACATCGACGATCGCCTGAAGCCGGTCCTTGAGCGAACACTCGGGGTGCCGCTTTTTCAGGAACAAATGCTCCGTATCGCCATGATTATGGCCGACTTTTGTGGATCCGAAGCCGAGGAGCTGCGCCGGGCACTGAACTTCACCCGTTCGGAGGAACGTCTCCGACAAATTCGTGTAAAGCTGGAAATGGCCATGGAAAACAAGGGGATCGAAAAGGATAAAATAGAAAGAATCATCCAGGCGCTGGGCTCCTTTGCCCTCTATGGGTTCCCTGAATCCCACGCCGCGAGCTTTGCCCTCCTCGCCTATGCCAGCGCATACCTGAAAGTTCACTACCCTGCCGAGTTCTATTGCAGCCTGCTCAACAATCAACCAATGGGCTTCTACCGACCCGCCACCCTGATTCAGGATGGAAAACGCCGTGGCCTGCGCTTTCGTCCGGTTTGCATCCGCGATTCCGATTGGAACTGCACCATTCTGGACGACTCCACCATCCGTCTCGGCTTCCGTATGGTCAAGGGTCTGCGCCGGCATAGACTGCAGCAACTCATCCGCCAACGCTGCCAACATCCTTTCCAATCGATCAATGACCTTATTCAGCGAAGCGGGCTCTCCGCAGATGAACGCCGAAGTCTGGCAAGTATCGGCGCTCTGAATACGCTTACTGACCACCGCCGAAGCGCACTGTGGAAGATCGAGCGCAGCTACGAGCAGGGTGAACTTTTTGCCCAGGCGGTCGCCGAAGACAACGAATTGTCTCCTCTGGAAATGATGACCCAAATTGAGCGACTACAAACCGACTACCAGCACATGTCCCTGACCACCGGGCGCCACCCGATGGCAAGCATCCGCGATCAGCTCAATCCGCTCGGCATTGTCCCCGCCGCCAAGCTCGCCGACTGCCGCCCCAATAGTTTGGTCAAGGTCGCCGGCTCCGTCATCTGTCGCCAGCGCCCGGGAACCGCCAAGGGTTTCGTCTTTATCTCCCTTGAAGATGAAACAGGCGTCAGCAATACCATCGTCCGCCCCCAACTCTTCGAAACCCACCGCCTCACCATCCTCCAGTCAACCACCATGGTGATCACCGGCACCCTGCAACATTTCGACAACACCCTCTCCATCAAAGCCACCGATATCCAGTCACTTTCCAACCACATTCCCCACGCCGGTTCCTACGATTTTCATTGATCGGAAGCGAATACCCTTCCCAAGGCTAAAGCCGTTGGGCTACTTTTTGCTCAAGCTCCGCACGCGGACGAGGCCGCCCGCGCCCCGAAGCCCCTCAGCCCCTCAGCATCCTTATTGTGTAAATCCAAAGTTCTACTTGAGTTTTTCACATATTCCTGTAATTTCCTTTTTATGATTCCGCGAACCATGGCCAAAGTTCTCCGCCACACAGCTGGCGAATACCCGGTTGTGACTGTAACCGGTCCGAGACAGGCCGGTAAGACCACACTGGTGCGGGCCGTCTTTCCCCAACACCACTACTGCAATCTGGAAAACCCGGAAACCCGACGGCTGGCATCGGAGGATCCGAAGCAGTTTTTCGCGCTCAACAAAGGACCGTTGATTCTGGACGAAATCCAAAGAGTTCCCGAGTTGCTCTCGTGGATTCAGGTCCGGGTCGACGAGGATAAAAGCATGGGAGCCTATATCCTAACCGGAAGCCATCAGTTGCAACTTCAGGAGTCAGTGGCCCAGTCCTTGGCCGGCCGCACGGCATTGTTACGCTTGCTTCCACTTTCCATAAATGAACTCAAGGCCAACGGGGGTGCTCTCGATAAAAACGAGTTACTCTTCAAAGGCTTTCTGCCACGGATCCATGATAACGGACTCGAACCATCAATGGCCTACGGAAATTATTTTCGCACCTATGTCGAACGGGATGTCAGGCAGCTGATGGAGCTACGCAATCAGCAGCTCTTTGAAACCTTTATTCGCCTGCTGGCGGGGCGCATTGGGCAACCGCTCAACCTTAGCCACCTCTCAGGAGACGTCGGAGTGAGCGCAACAACTCTCAAGCACTGGCTGTCGATCCTTGAAGCGTCTTTTGTCATCTTCCGCCTCCCCCCGTATTACCGAAACTTTGGCAAGCGTTTGGTGAAAAGTCCGAAAATCTATTTCACGGAACCGGGACTCGCCTGCTGGCTCCTTGGAATCGAGTCACCCATGGAGGTGGCCCGTGACCCCCTGCATGGTTACCTCTTTGAAAACATGGTGGTCGTTGAGGCATTAAAAACACGCTTAAACGCAGGGAAAGAACCCCGCCTCTATTTCTGGCAGGACAGTCATCGCAATGAAGTCGACCTTGTATTCGAAAAACAAAGAAAGCTGATCCCCATCGAAATCAAGTCCGCCATGACCTGGCATTCCGAGATGACTACCAACCTGTCCAAATTCCAAAAGGCCGTTCCCGACGCCCAAGCGGGTTTTGTCCTCTATGCTGGAGACACCTTTCCGGAGTCCGAAAGCTTTTCGGCCAAATCCTTCCGTGACACCGGCAAATGCCTGATCTAACAACATCTCCATATCAATCCAAATCGGGATCGGAATCCAAATCGATATCGCCTTCCTCCACCTCACACGCGGACGAGGCGTCCACGCTCCGAGGAATCAATCGGATTCCAACCAAAAACCTATCATCCAGTCTTCCACTCACCCATTTTCGTGCTACCTTGCGCCATGGACCAAACCAGGCAGATTCCTTTTTCCATTTTAGACCTCGCTCCGATTGTCGAAGGCTCGACAGCTTCCCAAGCTCTGGCGAACAGCCTTGAGCTGGCGCGGAAGGCAGAAGACTGGGGTTACAATCGTTTCTGGCTGGCGGAGCATCACAACTTCGTAGGCATTGCCAGCGCGGCAACTTCGGTGGTCATCGCACACATTGCCGCCGGGACCTCACGCATCCGTGTTGGAGCCGGTGGGGTCATGCTGCCCAACCATTCGCCCTTGGTCATCGCCGAGCAGTTCGGCACACTCGAATCCCTCCATCCCGGACGCATTGATCTGGGACTCGGACGGGCGCCCGGCACCGACCGGGCCACCATGCACGCCCTCCGCCGCAACCTCAGCGAGGGAGTCGACGCCTTTCCCCGCAGCGTGCAAGAACTCCAGGCCTATTTCCAAGCCGCGCAGCCCGGGCAGCGCGTGCGGGCCGTTCCCGGCGAAGGCTTGCACGTGCCGATCTGGCTCCTCGGATCGAGCCTCTTCAGTGCCCAACTGGCAGCCCAACTGGGACTGCCTTACGCATTCGCCAGCCACTTCGCACCGGATCAGCTGATGGAAGCCCTCGACATCTACCGCAATGAATTCAAGCCTTCAGAAGCCCTCCAACACCCCTACACCATGGCAGGAATCAACATCTTTGCCGCCGAAACGGATGACGAAGCCAAGCGCCAAATGACCTCCCTGCAGATGCAGTTCCTGCGCCTCCAGCGCGGAGACCCTGGAAAGAATCAAGCCCCTGTGGATTCCATGGACGACCTCTGGTTACCAACCGAAAAAGCCTGGGTCGATCGCGCACTCCGCGAATCTATCGCTGGTTCGCCTCAAACAATCCAAAAAGGCATCGAAGCCTTCCTGCAGCGCACTCAAGTCGACGAAATAATGGCCACCGCCTCCAACTACGATCACGCCGCCCGCCTGCGCAGCTTCGAAATCCTCTCCGGACTTCCTTGCTTCAAATCGGTAAGCTAACCTTCTCCGGAATCCGTAGCGAAACAGCCTCACAGATCACACCGCCCACAGCCCACAGATTTACAGCCTTACAGAATCGGCGGCACCCTAGCGGAACTGCCCTATCCTGTTGCCGAAATCCAAAACTCCATCTATCCACAAATCCACCAATCCCGCGCATCGGCCTTCGTGCTCTCGGTGTCCTTCGTGGTGATTCCAGCCTCCACCCAACGCGAAGCACCGCCATCCTGTCAAAATTTGCTCACGGGGGTCAGGGCTCGTTTCGTGTTTCTAAGAACATCAAGCCCTACCAACTCTCTGTATTTCAGAAACTTATACGATGAATTGAATCGATGCCAGCTGCAAACCCTTCACGAAACGGGCGGCGAGGTGGTCAATGGTCCCGTTGGCCCAAGCCCCGGCGGCTCCGTCTGGATCCAGGAGAATCATCGATAGCGCCGCCCCCAACTCTCTACTTCTCGATCCCGGGCTTCGCCTGTCTGTTCTTCTGGTTTCAGCGGAATACGACGTACGCTGTGAAGAAACTCCTCTCCCACAGCTCGCATCGCCTCATCTGGAGACTCATCAAGACGGGCATAATAACTATCCGTATAGCGAACCCTCACATACCAATGTTCATTATCAGGATGGAGGAAGAAGTAGCCAAAATCCTCACTGACCAAGCCATTGTGTCCGCCTTCATCAATACGATAAGTCACGTGGAATCTAAT
>JBJHBN010000191.1:0-5407 GCA_050485505.1 Opitutales bacterium
GACAGGCGTAGAAGTTCCGGCGAGAAACTTGATAGACAAGACACAGCGAAATAACAGGCGTTTCCAAAGTCGGTTCGACGAATCGGTGAGATAGGGCGGCTAAAGATACACTGGGCAACGCCGATAACAAGGAAACAATCGAGTTGTACAGAGACCAAAACGGGGAGTGAGTATGCGCGTCAATGAACCTGTTACCAACCGGGAGTATGTGCTCAAGGAAGACGATACACTACTATCATCCACCGACACTCACAGTCACATCAGCTACGCCAATCCGGCCTTTATCCAGGCCAGCGGCTTCAGTCGTGAAGAACTGCAGGGACAGCCCCACAACATTGTTCGGCACCCCGACATGCCCCCGGAAGCCTTCGCTGATATGTGGCGCACTCTCAAGGAGGGCTTCCCCTGGACAGCCCTGGTCAAAAACCGTCGCAGCAACGGCGATCACTACTGGGTGCGTGCCAATGCCACACCCATGATTCGCGACGGCAAGGTCACTGGGTTTCTTTCGGTTCGCACCAAGCCGACCAAGCAAGAGATTGGTGACGCAGAAAACCTCTATAAGGATTTTCGCGAGGGACGGGCCGGGCAGCGCCGCTTCAATCGTGGACTTGTGGTGCGTACCGGCCTCTACTCTCCCCTGTCTCTGCTGCAAAGGCTGTCAACCACCTGGCGAACACGATTGGCAGCACTGATCGCGCCCCTGGTTGTGGCGATCACCGCAGTCATGGCTGGATTGGATGGAAGTATTACCGTATTCCTGCTTGCGGGAGCCGGTACAGCAGCGGTTCTGTCGGTACTGTGGCTAGAGTGGCAGGTGGTCAAGCCTCTTGATATCGTGGCAAAACAAGCAAGACTGGTGGCTTCGGGAGCCCGGACCGAAAACCCACGCCTGCAACGGGTCGACGACCTGGGCCTGCTGCTACGCTCTATCAACCAAGCTGGCCTCAACCTCCGCGCCCTGGTTGACGATGTCAATGCCCAGGTGGCAGGTATCAGCACCGCCACAATCCAGATCCGTACTGGCAACGACGACCTTTCTTCCCGCACCGAGGCATCCGCCGCCAGCATCGAGGAAACCGCAGCGGCGATGGAGCAATTAACGGCAACTATCGCCCACAACGCCGATGCCGCACGGAAAGCCAGTAGTCTGGCCAGCGATACACGGGACGCCGCCAGCCAGGGCGGGCGTGTGGTTGGCGAGGTGATTGAATCCATGGCAGGCATCAGCGACAGCTCGTCACAGATCAAATCCATCATCGGCGTCATCGATTCCATCGCCTTCCAGACCAACATCCTTGCCCTCAATGCCTCGGTGGAGGCCGCGCGCGCCGGTGAACAGGGCCGTGGATTTGCCGTGGTGGCGGGTGAAGTGCGCACCCTGGCGGGCCGCTGCGCCGATGCCGCCAGGGAAATCAAGACCCTGATCGAAGCCAGTGGCGCAAATGTGGAGGCGGGGGTAAATCTCGCCCGGCAGGCGGGCAACGAAATGAACGACATCATCACACGCATTCAGCAAGTTGCCGATCTGATCAGCGAAATTTCCGCTGCCTGCGCTGAACAGTCCCGAGGGGCGGAGCAGATTGGCGAGGCCATCAGCCAGCTTGACCAAGCGACCCAACAAAATGCCGCCCTTGTGACAGAAAGCGCCGCAGCCACTGCCAGCCTCACCGGCCAGGTAGAGCGCTTGGCTGAGGCCCTGGCCGTCTATCGGGTGGCCGACGCTGGGCAGTCCAGATGACGACAGAAGTGCCTTATTCTGTGCTGACGGATTTGCGAATAGTCCTGCCGGCTCGGGATGGGGGCCGGCACAGACCACAAACAAAGTGCCGCCCCGGAGCGTGGGCGTGGGCCACGAAACCCGCGCCACAGCGAGTGCAGGTGCGCACATCCAACTGCCCACTGTCGATAAATCGCAGCAGAGTCCAGGCGCGAGTGAGACTAAAAACCGGCTCCGCATCGTCGCTGACCATCTGCTCTAGGTAGAGACGATAGGCCTTTACGAAGGCCTCCATTCGCTCGCACTCCCCCATCGACATGATGCGACGATAGATTTGATAAAAAACGGAACCGTGGATGTTTGGTTCCCAGGTGACGAACCAGTCCGTGGAATATGGCAGCATGCCCTTTGGGGGTGAAACGCCACGGAGCTCCTTGTAGAGCTTGATGAGACGACCGCGGCTCAGGGTGGTTTCGCTCTCCAGCACCTGCAACCTGGCACCCAATTCAATCAACTCCATCGCTATGCGAACCTGGCGAAGTTCCTCCACCGCGCTGTTTTCGACCAGCTTACCCATTACTTCTCCGGTTATACTGACCATGCCCCTACTTAGGGAGGCACAAAAGTAGCCACACAAAATGTGTGGACTTGCATAATAGCTACCTGGAAGTCAAATAACCAGCCGATCTAAGAATTTTATTGTTTCTATTGACCCGGCATGATTTATGCCGGGCCAAGAAGCGGCGCATGGAAGCCCAGCCATTGGCCGAAGGCCAATGCAATCCTCGAAAAATACGAGAAAATTCAAATACTTTATCCGTAAAGTCCGGGGCTAACCACAAAATAATTATGGCTGTCCATATGGATGCCAGATTAACAGTTTTCCCGAATGCCGGTATTGTCGTCCACCACCAGAATTGGACCACTGCTTATTTCCAGCATGCCCTCATCCAAGGAAACCACTATTGCGGCATAGTTAACGACCACATCCATGGCGGCACACCCCTGACGGCTACCGTCTTCTTCTCCGAATATAACCCATCGGAAGCTCGGATAAAGTTGAACCCGAATATTCATAAAGCGCCCCTCAACGCCGGCCTGAGGAGTAACTTTGGATTACAGAGTATTTTATCGTCAGCACTTTGTCAAACTCGTTCCCTATGCTGGCCAAGCTTGGACTTATGCAGCCTCCATCATCACCTGATCAAGAGGGGCAAAAATGGTATTCGCAAAAGAACACCGTCGATGGTTGGATCGCAACGCTGCATGTCATTGCTAAGGAACCTCTGAAAAACTACTGCGCGGCCTGATCCGCACCCTCGCGTGTTCACTCACCCCTCGCCTATCTATCCGACATGTCTCGGGGATTCGTTGCGCGGCTCGGGGCGCCTCGGGCCGCTCGCTACATTTTCAAAGGTTCCTTAAAAACCAAGTTCAGCCAACAGATCATCCACCTGATCTTGACTATTCACCACATCCGGCTCATCACCATTTATCTGAGGCCCATTGAGGAGTGTGGTTTCCCGCCTGAGTTCCGCCTGTTTGATTTCGTCAGTGCGGCGTTGTAGTTCACCACGACCAGTGCTGTCCTGCACATTATCGAGTAACACTTGGAGAAGTTCAAACTCGACATCCCGTATCACATCCATCATTCGCTTGATCACTTGACCAGTAAGATCCTGGAAATCCTGGGCCATCATGATTTCCATCAACTCCCTGTTGGTACTCTGGGTCATCTCGGGTACTGCTGACAAATAGGTTCGGGTGTCCGTCACCAGTCCCCTTGCGTCATCAAGTTCAACTGGAGCGTCAAACCAAGCCTGCCAGCGTTGCTCAAGTTGCTGCGCTCGATCGCATAACTCATTCTGAAGGGGTTGAGCGCGATCAATGGCATTAAGCGCACGTTCGGCCGCCTGCTCGGTCATCGAGGCGATATAGCTGAGTCTGGCCCTGGCATCAGGAATTGCCTCGGCTGCCTTTTCAACTTCCTTGTCCAACCCCAATTCCCGCATGCTCTCCCGCAGCAAACGGATCAGGTTGCCAACACGCTGAACAACCTCGTCATTAACAATCTTGTGCTCGGACGCGAGGGCTTTATCACCACTCATGGTTATTTCTCCTGAACGCGGGGATAGACCCCAAGATTGGTTGAACCATGCCCGGCTTATTTGCCCAGCTTCTCAAAGATTTTGTTGAGCTTTTCCTCTAGCGTGGCGGCGGTGAAAGGCTTGACCACATAACCACTGGCCCCGGCTTGGGCGGCAGCTATGATATTTTCCTTTTTCGCCTCAGCGGTGACCATCAGTACCGGCAGGTGCTTCAGCCCATCATCGGCACGTATCCGCCTCAGCATTTCCAAGCCATCGACATTGGGCATGTTCCAATCGGACACAACGAGCTCGAAACCGCCACCCTTGAGCTTGGACAGTGCCTGCTGACCATCCTCTGCCTCATCAACATTGGCGAAACCAAGCTCCTTGAGAAGGGTGCGAACAATCCGACGCATAGTCGGGAAATCATCCACCACCAGAATACTCATATTCTTATCGACCATATCACTCTCTCTCGTCGGATAATGTGAAACAGGGAATGCTCTACACAGCCCCTCCCTAGAATTCTTCCCATCCCCCCTCAACGGTCTCCTGCACTTTGCGGACAGCTGCATCATCCTTGCGCGGTGGTGCAAGTTTTGGAGCTTCCTTGCGAGGCTTTTCATCAACATCCGAACGCGTTGGGAGTTTGACGATCACAGGCCCCTGAATTGTGGTAGGCAAGGTGTCCAACTTGCCCGAGGGTTGCGGCACGGTCGGGGCATTCGATATCCCGCCAGGTTCTGATATGGATCCCAGATGGAAAACCGCAACCGCCTTCTCCAGACTCTGTGCCTGCTTCTCAAGGGAAGTCGCTACCGACGCAACTTTCTGCACCAGTGCCGCATTCTGCTGGGTCACCTCATCCATCTCGCTGACCGCCAGGCAGACCTGCTGAATCCCACTACTTTGCTCCTGGGATGCCGAAGATATCTCATCGATGATGTCCGTCACTCTTCTCACAGAAGCCACAACATCGCGCATGGTTTCCCCTGCTTGTTCCACCAATACGGCACCCTGGGTCACCTGTTGAACAGAGGCATCGACGAGCCCTTTGATCTCTTTGGCTGCGTCGGCACTGCGGCCCGCCAGATTGCGTACCTCACCCGCTACAACAGCAAATCCACGACCCTGTTCGCCAGCCCGCGCCGCCTCAACCGACGCATTGAGCGCGAGAATGTTGGTCTGAAACGCTATAGCATCGATAAGGCCGGTGATATCGGCAATTCGTTTGGAACTTCCGGAAATATCCCTCATGGTTTCAACAACCTGGTCAACCACCTCACCACCCTGAACCGCGGTACTAGAGGCTTCCTGCGCCAAAATGCTCGCCTGGCGAGCATTATCGGCGTTTTGCCTCACCGTGGCGGTTAACTGCTCCATGCTGGTGGCGGTCTCCCCCAAAGAGGAGGCAAGTTGCTCTGTACGTGACGAGAGATCGACATTGCCACTGGCTATATCACGTGCACCATGATGAATGGAGCCACTGCTGTGACGCACATCAGTGACGATGTGACCAAGACTTTCCTGCATAATGGCCATCGAGCGGAAAAGTGCGCCGATCTCACTGCGACCCAAATCGGGAACATCCCTGGAA
>JBJHBN010000192.1:0-2877 GCA_050485505.1 Opitutales bacterium
CAGCAACAGCTGTCGGTGCTTCCTGTGGACTCATACTGATCGTGCAGTTTTACCCAATCCATGGTGCTTCGCTCGTTTCGTCCTTTTGGGGTCAGGTCGAGGAAGTTGTGGGTGGTGCAGAGAATGTCGACACCCCGTGCGTAGGTCGAGTAGGTGTGATATATTGCTCCTTCAGAGTCCTTGAAGAACACACTGACTCCGTGGTGCTCTCCGCCGGAATCGGAGACATCGATTTCTTCGTAATTATAGAGTGCCTTATCCTGTCGGTTGGAGTCGGCTGAAGCGTGGAAGTCGAAATTGAAGTCGTTGCCATGGGACGATACCCATTTGAACTGCCAACCCATGCGTTTCTTGAATGGCAGGAACTCCGCGAGAGGTGCGCGCGAAACTGCAAGCAGGCTGACATCGTGGTGGGCAAGGTGCAAATTAGCTCCATCAAAATGATCAGAAAGGAAGGAGCAGCCATCGCAGCCTTCCTTCCAGCCCGGGCCAAACATGAAATGGTAGACAATCAACTGGCTGCGACCGTCGAAGAGTTCGCTGAGCGATTGCGGTCCGAGCGTTGTTTCAAAAACGTAGGTTTTGTCGACCTTGGTCCATGGAAGCTTTCTGCGTTCGGCGCTCAATTCATCATTGAGACGTGTGAGCTGCTTCTCTTTTTCGAGCAGTCGTCGACGTGCTGTCAGCCATTCTTCGCCGGAAACAACCGGGTGGCTTTTGAGTTCTGAGAGAGAGGGTGGTTGAGAGACGGCCATGGTTCTTGTTTGTTTATGTATCGTTGTAAGCTCTTTGCAGGGCAGCGAGGTCGAGCTTTTTCATTTTGAGAAATGCCTGTGTGATCCGAGAAATTTGCGCTTTGGTGCCGTTTCGCATCATCGCATCCACTTCATCGGGCACGATTTGCCAGGAGACTCCATATTTATCTTTGATCCACCCGCACTGTTCGGCTTCTGGAACGGCGGAGAGACTTTCCCAGTAGTAATCAACTTCCTCCTGGCTGTCACAATTTATGACAAAAGAGGTGGCTTCATTGAAATCGAATGGGTGCTCGTGTGCGCTGTCCATTGCCACAAACCAGCAGTTTTCCAGCATGAAGTCGGAAAACATCACGCTTCCTTCCCGATCCGGTTCCTGGCCTGCCGCGTAGCGATGCAGGGATCCAGGCTTGGAGTTTTTGAATATGGATAAATAGAAGTTGCGTGCTTCTTCCGCCTTGCCGCATTTCTCGCCCACAAACAGTATGGCAGGCAGAACGGGTGGTCGAGGCTCACCATTGGGGTCGGTGAGGATCAGCTGCCAGGACAGTCCATATTTGTCCTGAATCCAACCGAACCGCTTGCTGAATGGGTATTCACCAATTGGTATCAAAACGGACCCGTTATCGGATAGTTTTTCCCAGACTTCGTCCAGTTTGGCTCTTGCGGACTTCTCTCGTGTGGGCTCAGCTCCGAACTGTAAGGGGTCGAAGTTTACGATGAAAGATAGGGTCGGATTGAATTTGAATAGCGGACCTGCACTGATTGCCATGAACTGATGCTTCCATAGCTCGAATGAAACGACATCGCAATTGCCTGAAGGCGTATCGGGAAGCACTGTTACATTGGTAACTTTGGAGTGGGGGAAGATACTGGAATAATATTCAGATGCATCCCTTGCCTCAGTGTCATACCACAGGTGGGGGACTATCTTTTGCTTATGCTTTGTCATTGGATTGCCTTGCTAATGGGGTTTATTCTGCCTGAAGCCGGTTCACGATCTCGCTGCCAGCTTTTGCACCAAGTCCGGTTATGCGGCCTTTGGGTTCCTCCCACTCCTCTTGGCGCCCGAGGGCAGTCAGGTCGAGAAAGGCATAGCTGCCGATGGTGCCTTCGTCGCCACGGCCATAGGTCGAGTAGGTATGGAAGATCTGATCACCTTTGCGCAGGAAGCAGCTGACGCCCGGAAGGTCGAACGGTTGTTCGTTTTTAAAATAATAGCCGGTGCCTGCTTTTTCGTGATCCGCTTGGCTCCGGTAGTTGTATTCCAATGCTGCAACCGATTCATCGAAACTTGCCTGGAAATCGAAGTTGAAATCACTCCCGAATGAAGAAAACCAAGGGATGTTCCAACCCATGCGTTTTTTGAATGGTTCTATCTTCGAGAGGGGAGCTCTTGAGATCAGGCACAGCGAAGTCCCCTTCATGTGCAGGTGGTTTATCAGGCCGTTCCCGATTTCATTGGTCCAGCTGGAGCAGCTCGGACAGCCTCTTTCCAACGGTTCCTTGTTTTTCCACAGCCACATGAAGTGATAGACAATGAGCTGATGACGACCATCAAACAGGTCGAGTAGACTTATTTTACCCTGCGGCCCCTCGAAGACATACGATTTGTCGATTTCGACCATTGGCAATCGACGGCGATCGGCATTCAGGCGGTCGCGGGCTTTGGTCAGTTCCTTTTCTCTTGCGAGGAGTTTTTTGCGGTCTTTGAGCCATTCTGAGCGGGAGACAACAGGGGGATAATCAATGGTTGGGGTTGGCATGATACCCTTTCTTTTCGGGTTAATGTTCAGTTTTCCGCGTAGGGGCGGGTTTCGTCGAAGAGGCTGCGAATGTAGTTGCGGGCGTGTTCGAAGTTACGGGCGACGATCTCGGGATCCCGTTGGGTTTTGCCGACCAGGAGAGAACCTTGCCAGAGACTGTTGAGCATCCAGGCGATTTGCTGGGGGTCGAAGTCGACCTTTACCGGGTGTGTTTGTTTTGCCTCGGCGAGCAGCTGGGTAACCAGGCCGGTCCAGCCTTCGAAGTTGCCACTGCAGGTTGCGCGCATGCGTTCGTTATTACTCGAGAGCTCCTGCGAAATCATGCCGAGCAGGCAGACGATGAGTCCGTCTGGAGG
>JBJHBN010000192.1:2887-5371 GCA_050485505.1 Opitutales bacterium
CGCTTTCGATGAGGCCATCGAACAGGCGGTTAAGCCGAACCAGCGGGTCATCTTCAGGTTTACCCATGTCGGCAAAGTAGCCGGCCGCTCGGTTCTGGCACCATTTGCCAACTGCTGCTTCAGCGATGCTTTCCTTCGACTTGAAATAGTGGAAGAATGCACCCTTGGTCACTGTCGCTTCCGCACAGATTTGGTCGACGGTCGTGGCTGTGTAGCCCTGCTGGCGCATGAGCCGAATGGTTGCATCCAGCAGTTTTTCCCGGGTGGGAGATGTGGGTTTATTTGTGCGGATTGACATACAAACTGGTTGGTATGTGATGAGGTTTGGGCTTATGATGTCAATAAGGAAAATTTATTTCCAAGTTTGTAGGGCATGAATTGAGTCCATGGCGACCGCTGGCTTTTTGGGGGGTATTGCCCGTTGATTGTTTGTGGCAGTGGCAATAACTTAAATTAATTGAGAACTTCTGGCCTGAAAATTGACATTTGCAGCCTTTGATACTAATTGACGACTGTCTCCCTGACAAAACGACTAACTCAAATCAAAGGATTACACTATGTTAGCATGGACCCTCACTTTTCTCATTGTAGCGCTGATTGCCGGTGCTCTGGGATTCTCGGGCATTGCCGGCGCCGCTGCCGGAATCGCGCAGATTATATTTTTTATCTTTCTGGTACTGCTGCTGTTATCGGTAGTAGCCGGAGCTGTTCGCGGCCGCCGCCCCCCGATGTGAGCGTCTCTACTGCGAGCGTATTCAATAAACAACTATCTATTACTAGTATTATGAAAAACAAACTGATTATTTCATCAATTTTACTGACATTCGGGCTGGGCTGGGTTGCCTGTTCCGAGGATTCACGCGACGATGTTGCTGACAGCTATGAAGCGGCTGCTTCCCAGGTTAGGGATGCCAGCGAAGAGACCCGTATATGGTTCTCGGATACATGGAGCAGTGTCGCGGAGTTTACTTCTGAACAGAGCGACCGCTTTGTCGAGACCATGGGTAATGCCTATGACGCAGTGAAAACCAGGGGTGAAGAAGTTATCGAAGATAATGATGATGTTACCGACGAGGCAGCGGAACGTTTCCGCGAAGCGGGTCGCGCCCTTGAAGAGCAACTTGATCGTGCCGCTGACGCCGGATCCGATGGTTGGGATGCTGCAAAGGAAGGCGTTGAAGAAGCCTGGAAAGATCTGCGTGAGGCATACGAAGATCTGGGCGACGATTGAGGCCACCCAAACCAATTGGATTTAACGAACCGAGGCGCAACTTGTGCGTCTCGGTTTTTTTTGTGCGAATCTGATATCAGGAAAAGGTATCGACAGCGCAAGTGCCGCGAGGCTTTAAAGGGCGATGACGATTGAACGCATTATTACTCACCCCGGTGGGGCTCACAAAGATGATTTCCTCGCATGCTCGGTGCTGCTGGCTCTGCACCCTGTGGCTATTCTGCGTAAGGAGCCGGAAGCAGGGGAGCTTGCGGATGCTGCGGTGGCGGTGGTGGACGTAGGGCACTTGCATGATCCTGACCTGAATAATTTCGATCATCATCAGCTCCCGAGGGAAGGGGTGCCAACCTGCGCTTTGTCGTTGGTCCTGCAGCACTTGGGAGTCTATCAGGATGCTTTGAAGTTTTGCGATTGGCTGGAGCCGGCGGAATGGTTCGATTGCCGTGGGCCAGTCGCGACGGCTGAATGGATGGGAGTGGAACGGGATGCTTTGACCCGCTTGAATTCGCCGATAGATGTGACCTTGCTGCGCCGCTTTGCTCTGCAATCCGAACTGCATCCGGGCAATCCATTGTGGGAGGTGATGCGCATGATCGGTGAAGACTTGCTGGATTACATTCAGAACTTGCGTGGGCGTCTCGACTTCATTGCCTCCCATGCGCAGGTTTGGAGTTTGACGCATGCCGGTGGTGCTTTCCAGGTGCTTTTCATGCCACGAACGGACCCCTTGCCCGACGAACCCTCAATGGGACTTGGGCGGTACATCGAAAGTCAGGGCCTGAATGGGGTGGTTGGGATGATTTACCCGGATCGGCGGGGCGAGGGCTATGGCCTGTCCCGTTACAATGATGACCTGCGACTCAATTTTCGCCGTGTTGAGCAGGAAGCGGATGTTCACTTTGCCCACAAGCAGGGTTTTGTCGCAAAGACCAGCGCTACCGAACTTGAGCGCTTGAAGGAGCTGATGGCGGCTGCGTGGAAGGGGCTTCAATAACCTTCGAATAGAGCTGAGACATTTTTCCCCCAGCTGAAGGCATCGCGCACCCAGGCTTTTCCGGTGGCACCCATCTGGCGGCCCAGTTTGGGATTCTGCTTGAGGGCCAGCATGGCCTGAGCAAGGCCATTGGGATCCTCAGCGCGGACCAGGAAGCCACTTTTTCCCGGTAGCAGTGCTTCTGGAGTGCCGCCGGATTGGTTGGCGATGACTGGGAGGCCGACAGCGGCGGCTTCCAATAGCACGAGCCCGAGGCCCT
>JBJHBN010000193.1:0-5319 GCA_050485505.1 Opitutales bacterium
ACGTTGACGCCGATTGTATCGAAATGAACCGTCTCGGAACCGAAAAACAGATCGGAAGCTCGGAGGCTTGCCAAGGACCCCCGATACAGCCAAACTGGCTTCATGAGATTAGCTGTCCTGCTTCTGTTTCTTTTACTCCCCTGGATATGTGTCGGGGAAACTCTGAAGCATAGCTATTATTTCAAAGCGGAGCTTAAGGACAAGGCTCAGTTGGGAGATCGGCTGAACCTACGCATCGAAATCCCAGAATTGTTGTCTGGCATTACGATCGAAGCCTCTCCCGACGGTACCATTGAGCAACTGACACGGTCAGGGCCGAAGATTCTGATTCCTCTTGTCCTCGCCCCGCGCGAAGGGAATCTGGAAAGATTCCCAGTGGACGTTGAACCCAATCAGGCCGTTAATATCGGCCTCAGCCATCCTGCCAGTTGGATCAATCAGGGGCGCTCGCATTTTGAGGGTATCGAATGGCACGGCTTTGTCCTAAAGCAGCATGAATAGGATCGCCTCGTATAACAATCGACATTGCTGCCCGGTCCCCTCTAGCCTACGCCTTTTCAACTCTTGAATTAATACCCCTATGCGAACCCCAAAGGAGACCCAAACGATCGAAAAGCGCCGACTCAAAGCGCTGCATGAGAGTAGACTTTTGGACACTCCTTCTGAAAAGGAATTCGATGACTTGGCGATCCTTGCGACAAAAATCTGTGGAGCTTCTGCGGCCGCCATTGGACTGATAGACGACCAGCGATTCTGGATGAAGGCCGCATACGGCAGAGAGCGAATTGAACTGCCCTGCGATCAAGCCATTTGCAGGCGCTTGCTCGATCGCACCACACCGCTCGTTGTCGAGGACCTTGAGGAACACGCACCCTACAAGTCCTACGCCGGATTCCAGCTGACTTCGGACGACGACCTGATTGTGGGCAGTCTGGCAGTTTTTTTTAAAAAGCCACACCGTTTTTCAGACGAGGAGCTTCAGCTGCTGCAAATCGTCGCCCGCCAGGTTTCCAGCCAAATACAGAGGCGCATTGGCCTGAAGCACGCGCTCCGCAGCGAAATCCTCGAAAGCATCACCGATGCATTCTACGCCTTGGACAAGGAATGGCGCTTTTCTTACGTCAACGCCGAAGCCGAACGTCTGTTGAAGCGAAAGCGCGAAGATATTCTCGGCAAAGTAGTCTGGGAAGAGTTTCCGCAGACAAAAGGCTCGCTGCTCGAAAATCTCTACCGCAAGACCGTTGAAAGCCAAGACCCGGATCAACTTGAATTCTATTACAGCCCCCTAAGCACCTGGTTCGAGGTCAAAGCCTACCCGGCAGAGGAAGGCATGACCGCCTATTTCAGAGACGTCACTATGCGGCACCAACTCGTCGCCGATCTGAAGGAACGGATGAAAGAGCAGCAGTCGCTCTACAATGTTGCTCGAGTGCTTAGGGACGAGTTGGGATCCGTCAAAAAAGTGCTTTCTGCCGCTTTGTTACAGCTTCCACCGGCTGTTCGTTATCCGGACATTGCTGAAGCCCGCATTCTCTATGCGGATAATGACATCCAGACGAATGGCTACAAGGCTTCCATCCATTCGCTGAGGACTCACTTTGAGACCGACAACGGTGTATCCGGAAGTATTGAGCTTGTCTATACGGATCAGCCGCACACAGAGGATTCCGAAGCATTTATTGCAGAAGAGAGGGACTGGATTGAGTCCATTGCAGACCTAATTCGCATTTACCTGAATCGACACAATGATCGTGAGGCACTGCGCAGCAGCGAGGCCCGTTTCCGCAACCTCTTTCAGCACATACCCAATGTTGCAGTGCAAGGCTACCAACTGGATGGCACCGTGCAGTATTGGAACGACGCTTCCGAAACCTTTTATGGATACACCCGGGAAGAAGCTCTGGGAAAGAATCTCGCCGATTTGATTTTCCCTCCGGAAACACGCGAATCCCTGCTTCAGCAGATGAAAGAAGCACTTGCAAAGGGTCATGATATCCCTGCAGGCGAGTTAATTTTGATGCGTAAGGACGGCTCAAGAATTCCGGTCTACTCCAGCCATGCAGTCATGAAGAATGCCGGGCAGCCAGCCGAATTATTCTGTATCGACATCGACCTTAGCGACATCAAAAAGTTGGAGCAACAGTTTCTCCGTGCTCAGCGCATGGAAGGGATTGGAACCTTGGCCGGAGGCATTGCCCACGACCTTAACAATCTGCTGGCTCCCATCATGATGGGCGTCGATTTACTCCGCGACAAGGTCGCGGATGGTCCGTCCAAAGCAATCATCAAAAACATAGAGCAGAGCGCGCGCCGCGGAAGTGATCTGGTAAAGCAGGTATTGTCCTTCGCCCGCGGGGTCGAAGGCGCCCGCGTCGCAATACAGGTTCGCTACCTGCTGAGGGAGATGGAAGCGATTATCACCAACACCTTCCCCAAAAACATTCAACTCAGCCTCCACGCACCCAAGGAGTTGCGGCTCGTGGTTGGTGACCCGACTCAGCTGAATCAGATCCTACTCAATCTCTGTGTGAACGCAAGAGATGCCATGCCCGATGGAGGGCGACTCAGTATCACCGCTCACAATGTCACAATCGATGACGAAGCCTACACCGTAATCGACCGAGCAGCCGCCAAGGGCGATTACGTGCTCATTGAGGTCAGCGACGAGGGTATCGGGATTAATCCAGAAATCATGGACCAGATTTTTGATCCATTTTTCACGACTAAAGAGTTGGGCAAAGGCACCGGACTTGGCCTCTCCACGGTCCTCGGAATTGTCCGCAGCCATGGAGGCTTCATCAACGCCTACAGCGAAGTAAACAAGGGCAGTGTATTTAAAGTTTACCTGCCCGCCGCTGAAGAGGAGGACGGCGGCCCGGACAATGTCCAAATCCGCGACGACCTGCCACGCGGTAAAGGCGAGACCATTCTGGTTGTCGACGATGAAGCCTCGATCCTCACGATCACGCGTCAAACACTGGAGGCATTCGGTTATAAAATCCTGACAGCCGAAGACGGAGCTCAAGCCATTGCTCTCTTTGCCCAACACCACACACAGATTGCCATGGTGCTCACGGACATGATGATGCCCGTAATGGACGGTCCCGCCTTAATATCCGCGATTCGACGGATCGGATCCGACGTTCCCATCGTCGCTGCAAGTGGATTGAACGCCAACGGCAATGTTGCCAAAGCCGTGAAGGCGGGAGTCAGCCACTTTGTCGACAAGCCCTACTCCGCCGATACCCTGCTGCGGACCATAGCGGAGGTCTTGCAAAAACCTCAGGAAGACTCCTGAGTGGGTCGCCTGCATGGACATTTCGAGTTCCAATAAGGCATCGCCCACCGAAGTCGCCGGCCAGCCGGTTCTACAGGCGCTGATTCTCCTGTTCGGCGTCTTCGCCTGCTCGACCGCGGTGATCTTTATCAAAGCTTCGGAAAGCCATCCGATCGTGCTCGCCGCTGCGCGCCTGCTGATCGCATCCGCCGTCCTGACACCTCTGTTTATCTACCACCTGAAAAAGGAGGGGGCCGAGTACCGCCTCATTCATTTCAAGCGTTCCCTGATTCCTGCCTTTCTACTCGCGACCCACTTCATCTCCTGGGCACTCGGAGCCCGCATGACCTTTGCGGCCAACGCCACGTTGATTGTCAATATGGTGCCGCTGGTCATGCCCTTTATCCTCTTTATCCTACTGAAGGAACGGGTCAGCCAGCGGGAAATCGCTGCCACCGCATGGGCCTTGGCCGGTATCGCACTTATCGCCATCAAGGACTACCAACTCGACCCGCAGTTGCTCTACGGAGACTTCGTCTGCTTCGGCTCGATGATCCTGTTCGCGCTTTACCTTGCACTGGGGCGTCGCAACCGCGACTTCAAAAGCCTCTGGCTCTACCTCGTCCCCCTCTACTGGATGGCAGGCCTGATCTGCCTACTGACTGCCATCGCACTGCGACTCCCGGTCACTGGCTATTCAGGCCGCGAATACCTGCTCCTCACCGCTCTGGCCCTGATTCCAACGATATTGGGGCACTCCATTCTCAACTATTCCCTGAAACACTTCCGCGGCCAGGTCGTAAGCATCGTCAACGGTCTGCAGTTCGTCTTCGCCGCTATCATGGCCTACCTGATTTTCACCGAATCGCCGCATATTGTCTTCTACCTGGCCGCCCTGCTGGTCGGCATCGGCGCCTGGGTTGTCCTACCCCGCCGCAAAATCCGGGAACAACCCATTTCAGATTGATCCCATGAGACCAACAATGAAAACCTGTAGCAGATGGGTGACAGCCGTTTGCAGCCCAGCCTTTAGGCTGTCGGTTGCGGGGGCGAGGGGTGCGGCCTCCAGGCTAAAGTTTGCTCTCCAACGACACCTGTGACCAGAGTCCCTCAATCCGCCGGCAAGCTTCCTCAAGCTCGTCATCCTTCTTTGCAAAGCAGAAGCGCAACAGGTATTTGCCGTCCTCCGGATTGCCGTAGAAAGAGCCGCCACTTACCGAGCCGATACCGATGCGATCGATCAAGCTCGAACAGGCTTCCTGATCATTGGAAAATCCAGGACGGTCACTGAAGGGCTTGAAACTCGCGAACACATAATAAGCCCCTTCCGGCCAAGGCACCTCGAAACCGGCTGTTTCCAGAGCCCGGCAAAAGCGCTCCCGTTTGCGCACGTAGTCCTTCAGCATTTTTTGATAATAGGCCGGATCCGTTGCGAATCCCTGAGCCAGACCATTCTGCAAGGGACTCGGTGCGCAGATATAGAAAAGGTCGCTGATCAGCCCCATCTTCTCGATAATATCCGCGGGCCCGGTTGCATAGCCGAGCCGCCAGCCTGTGATGTTAAAGGTCTTAGAAAAACTCGACAGGGTAATGGTCCGCGCCTTGGCAGCCTCAAGAGAGGCAAGCGAAATGTGTTCGCGGCCCTCATAGGTCATGTATTCGTAAACCTCGTCGGTGATCGCATACAGGTCGTGCTTTTCGAGGATTTCCGCCAGGCGCTCCAATTCCGCCCGGGTCCAGACCTTGCCACAGGGATTGTTGGGCGTTGTCAGGATCACCGCCTTGGTCCGTGGCGTGATCACTGCCTCCAGGCGCTCAAAATCGATTTCCCAAGCCGGCGGCCGCAGGGTCACCGTTCGGATACCCGCCTCGCGCAATTTCAGCAAACCACTGTGATAACCGTACCAGGGTTCGAACTGAACCACCTCGTCGCCAGGATTGAGCAGGGAAAAAATCGCCGCCACAAACCCACCCGTCGAGCCGTTGGTGATCAACACGTTCTCAATTCCGTCCAAACTTACCTTATTGAAGGACCGAACCTT
>JBJHBN010000194.1:0-5319 GCA_050485505.1 Opitutales bacterium
AAGCCCGGAATTGAGATAGGACAGAAAATTCACCTATCATTGATAGCTTTTCAGCCCTATGAAGCAAGAAGTAAATACGGTAAAAAACCCCAATACATAGGCTAAAAACCCTATTCTCACATGCAATATTGACCTGTTAAAGCTAAAATTACGTAAAACATCAAACAGGGGCCAATTGCATCTTAATCCAGCAATTTCCAGGCGCGACCCGGTGATCACACCACCAGTTGGAAAATGGCATCGATCAAAACATCCGCAGCATCAAATTAGCCGTGACTTCGGATCCATCCTCACGCTGAAGGAGCAACCGCAAGACTTGCCGTTGCTGGCTTTCATAAAGCTGCGGAACGGCACTCAAAAGCCAATCCTGATCGTCTTTGGTAAGTTCGACTTCCCAATAGCTATCATCGGTCTCCACCAGTTTAACAGATTCGATTCGGGGATCATTGACTTGAATCCGCGCATACTTCACTTCGTCCTTCTCATGATTTCGCCAAACCAGAACGCGATTGTCGATGCTCCAAGTAACCGGGATATCCACAACAAGATTCAAGCTGTGATTACCTGAATTGGTCGATACCAATATGCGGTTGCGCTGCATCCCTTGTCGGCTTCCGATGTCGAATGCGGCTTCGATGGTTCCGCGCTCCCCGGGCTGATAGAGTGTTTGAGTCGGTTTGGCAGCGGTGCAGCCACAACTAGTCCGCACGTTCAGAATTTCAACGGTCGTATCACCACTATTAACAAAGGCAAAGGAGGCCTGAACGCGTTCGTCACTCCAACTCGCCTCTATTTCCAAACTGTCCTGCTCAAACACGAGCTCAGCAATCGCGACAAGAGGAAGGAACAGGCTCGCACAAACAAAGATAATGAAAGGTTGAATTCTCATTGGAACACTCAGATTACGGAACGCCCCGGTAAACTCAACTTACTTTTGCCAGCCCTGCAACCTCTATACTCTCTCCAGCCGGACTTCCACGCGGAGGTTCTGCTGAGCCGCTCCCCTGTAAGTTCCTCGCAGAGGAGAGACGTCACTGTAATCACGACCCACCGCTACCCGCACGTGTCGCTCACCGACTTGGCAGTTATTTGTGGGATCCCAACCCCACCAGAAATGTCCGGGCAGCAAAACTTCAATCCAGGCATGGCTAGCCATGGCCCCGACCAGTTCGCTGCCACCCCCTGGTTCGTGGGCTTCAATGTAACCACTGACGTAACGGGCTGGCAGTCCCAGTCCCCGGCAAACCGCGAGAAAAACATGGCTGAAATCCTGACAGACTCCATGTCGCTTCTGCAAAACCTCATCCACAGGCGTCTCGATGTGAGTCGCCCCCGGAACATAACGAAAGTTCTGGTAAATCCAATGATTTAACCGAGGCAAGCACGCGCCAAGCGAGTCCGCCTGCCGAAAGTCAGGAAGGTCCCCAATATGCGTCCTGCGCAGAACAGGCACGTTCCGACTAGGACGCACAAAAAGATGAGGATCCATGTGTCGGCCCCGCAATATCTGTCGAGCCTCGCCCAGGGTTACTTCGAGCTGTTCTGCACGCGGTTGCCTGACTTGGGTTTCGACAATACAACTGCTCTCAACCGTCAGTTTTTCGTGCCGAAAAGGAATAGAAAAACACTCTACACAATTGCCAAAAAAATCACGAAAGGCACGCACCTCGGTTTCAGGATCAATCCTCAGATCCCTGTCCGTTAAACGCTGACCGTCACTATCTGACGGGCACACCCGCATCTCGCCCACCGACTCCGAAACCGGCTGCTTGTAATCATAGCGGGTAAGGTGATTGACTCTAAAACGCATCGCTTTGAATTCGTCCCAAGGATTGGCGGGCCTCGTGGTTAAAAAAATCTGCTTCCAGTCGATGGTGGACTGCTTCGATCTCAGTTCGCAAATGCTGCGAGGCCTCTTCGATCGCGCTGTCCGCGCTCGCCAGAACCTCAAGATCTTCGGGTAACCCCCAATCCAGCTCGAGGGAACGCGCAGGGAACATTTGCGCTACAGGAAAGTTCTGGACGTGCTTACTCAAGCGCAGCAGACGATCAACAGCTCCCTTGGGGGTAGATCCCCCCGCTGCGGACAGAGCCTGCAAATGACGCAACACCTCGTTGAGGCAATACTGCACCGAACGCGGGGCACGGGGGTGCTGCCAGAGCAATCGGGCGACGCGGTCAATAAAGGCCCTGGAACGGTAAATTCGGTGATAGCCATCCAATGTTCCGGTCATACGCAACAGATAGACCAACTCAGAGTCGTCGATTCGGTGCAAGTTCTGGTGTCGCGCCGCAAGCGGCAGTGCCTTGGAAAGCATGTTGACCGTTAGAATCGCGCGCTCCAGCAACGAACCAACGCACATCAGACGCCAACTTTCATCCAGTAGCAGCGTTCGGTCCGCGGTTCCAAATAGGCTGGCCACGGTCTGCATCACATCCAGGCAACAGCTGCGGCGCTCAGGCGGAGTCAGTCGCTTACGGGAAACAAACGGCCGTAAGCGTTGGCGCAATTCACCTAGAATCTGCGAAAATTCAGGGCTTAAATTCCCAAGTGTGCTGTCTGCCATTTGACGTGCCATTTCCAGGCAGGACCAGACAGAGGGACTCAGGTCGGAACGAAACAACATGAGCGCAGCGAAGCGATCCGGCTCCCGCCTCCATGGCTCAAAAGCCGCCCGCGAGTCCTCTCCCACCACAGCGATAAATGACTCCCATGAGATCCAATTATCATCCCTGCCCTGAGCAAAGGACTCCTCAGCGAGGATGGAAACCATACGCGCTCCGGAGTCGGCGCGCTCTAGGTAGCGCCCAAGCCAGTACATCGACTCGGCCAAAGTGCTGCCTGGGGGGATCTCCGTGGTATCCAGACTCTGTTCCAGCCTCTGACGCGGCAAGGTCGGATGCTTACCGTTGATGGTAACACTGACGTCCTGAGTGTAATCCCAGACATTATCATCAACTTGGTCCAAAGGAACGTCACGCGTTAAACGCAACCAGCCGCCAGGCAATACCACCGGATCCTGACCCAAAACAAAAAACACCCTGAGGCTGAAAACGCGCGACTCGAATGCCTTGCCATTCCAAATCCGCACCGACCGCAAAGCCATTCGCGGATGTGCAACTTCCGGAGAGGGACCTGCTGCGGCTGGATGCTGCTCGGCCCAACGCCGGATCAAATGCGGCTTCAGGGCAGGACGAATCCACCATTTCTCCGGATTGTCCCGAAATTCAAGAGCTTGGTCCGGGTCATAACTTACCAACGTGGGCAAATCCTTCAACACACGTCTCTCCTTGAGGTAGAACGTGGTCATCTTCGAGGTGTAACGAAGCAAAAACCGGTTATCAGCGATGCCCGTACCTGGGGCATTGACCATCCGAACTGTCCCTGCCCTCAAGCAATGGATGAGTCCCGGAACGCCCGCCAGTTCGTTGCGGTTAACAGCGACAGGATCCAGACCCTCACTCGGTACCCGGCGGAAAATAACCGAAACAGGCAACAAGCCATGGATGGTCTTAAAATAGACTTGGAAATCACGCACCACAAGGTCGGTCGGCATAACCACCGGCATGCCCATCTGACGGGCAAGAAAACTTTCCTCCAGAAAAATCTCTTTTCTGTCATTCCTGGCCAACATCACTGCCAAAGGTTCTTCACTTCCCAGACCCACCATCGGAGCGAGACGCAGACTCTCGGAGATCCGGCTGGGGAAAGAAGCCACCGGCTCAACGGCCATATCCGTCGCATACTCCGGGAAGTACTGTGCCAACAAACGACGCCCTTGAATCAAGTGCGACAACCCTTCCGGCACAGAAAAGTGGTGATCACTGACCAACCAGTCCCCGGAGGCAGTACAAATCAAATCCAACGCGCCAAAGAGGGCAGGATCCTCATTACCGCACAGTCCAGAATACTCCAATTCAAAGGACGGATCGTCCAAAACCCAGTCAGGAGGCAGTATGCCTGCATCAAGAATCCGGCGTTCGCTGTAGAGGTCCTTTAACAAGGCGTTTATCATCCTCGCCCGCTGCAGCACACCGGCCTGAATCTTTTGCCAGGATTCCGCATCGATCGAAAACGGAACGGGATCGAAGGCAAAGGCTCGCGAATGTCGAAAAGTCTCTTCGGGAAAGACAAATAAAGAACCTGTGTCCTCAACCGCGCGATTCAAGCGCGTGTTGCGAACCCGCCACTCGCGCAGCGAAAAACGCTTCAGCATTCGCTGAAGATTGGGGTTCAATTCCCCGAATCCTGCCTGAGCAGGCAGTCCTGACTGAGCGCTGCGCAACCTCATCCAACACCAACTACATCGCAAGCTTTCACAGTCCACGTCAAGCCGCGCAATGAATGAATCGACCGGTCGCGTGTATATCAACCAAACACCGACTTTTCGCATTGACGAATTCCCAACTCCATTTCAGCCTCTGCAATTCTAATTTTTGGGAACGGGGCGTGGCTCAGCCTGGTAGAGCGCTGCGTTCGGGACGCAGAGGTCGCTGGTTCAAATCCAGTCGCCCCGACCATTTTCCCGTATGTTGCCTGGTGGTGTAATGGTAGCACGACAGATTCTGGTTCTGTTTGTCGGGGTTCGAGTCCCTGCCGGGCAGCCATTTTGGACAAAAAATGGTCCGCTCGTGGGTCGACCCATAGCACGCGTTTTCAGCTCCGGTAATCCAGCTCGATCCAATAGGGCATTTACCGGTATTTTTACACGGGAAATAGCTATTTCTTACTGGAAGAGCTTGCGACCTATTGAGCACCCGGGGTGACCGATTTGTTTTAAAGACAACTTCATTTTCTCTCCTCCCTAGCTCCCTTCCGACTCCGGTTTGCATGACTACCTCCCCAACCCTGTGCATCCACAGGCTTCAATTTACCCCAAAACGGTCTCGCCCGCTCTTCGGTCGACACCGGGGTGCCCCGTTCCCTGCGAAAATGCGGCACTCAGTACCCAAAAACAGAAAACCTACAACATGAAATACCATGAGATATTCTAATTCACTGTACATCCTTGGCGTGTGCTTCGCCTTGTTCATATTCGCCACCCCATCCCACCTCCTGGCTCAATACGGAAGCGTGTCCCGTTCTGGAAGCACGTGGACAGCCACCGCGAACGGCACTACCGTCTACACCGGCAACCGCATGTTCGATGCTGTCAATGCAGCTTGCGACAATGCAGGAAATGGAGCATAGAACGACATCTGGAACTCCGGAGACTCGGGTCCGGATGGCGGCAATATCTACGCAATCCGTCCATTGCCGGGTCAAACCCTCGACTTCCACGGTCACACCATCAACTGCAATGGTGGAGAGTTCGTTGT
>JBJHBN010000195.1:0-5312 GCA_050485505.1 Opitutales bacterium
GGTCAAAAGGGTCGTTGTGGGCAAAGCGCTCAACGGACGCTCCGGAAAGGCCTATCCCCGACCACAGCGAGGAGTGCACATTTCGGTCCACCACCACTACATCGCCCTTGGTGGCGAAGGCGCTGACCGCGCTCATACAGGATATATAACCGGCACTGTGGACAAAACAGGCTTCCTTGCCCATCCAGGCCGCCAGACGCTCCTCCAGCTCGGTGTGGAAGGTGCGCGAACCGTTGGCGAGACGCGCACCGGTAGTGCTGATCCCCCATTTTTCAGTAAAGCGCTGAGCGCTGCCAATGACTTCCGGATGATGACTGAATCCCAGATAGTCGTTGCTGCTCATGAGGACCATCTCCTGGCCCTCCACCCAGACCCGGGTGCCTTCTTGCTTTTCAATATGAAGGTACCAGGGGTTGTATTTCAGTCGTGCCCGCGTAGCCTCGTCATTCCGACAACGTTGAAGGATTGTCGGCTTCGCCTGGCGTTTGCTAAGAAATGGTAGTGCGTAGCCCAATGGAATAAATCTAGTTTGGTTTTAAAACTGGCCCTCAGATGTAAGTGTAACCCTAGTCAGAGGCAATCGTTGCGCAATATTTTTACGACTTTCAGTTTTTTTTCGCATTTGCTCTATTAATTGTTGCATGGCCCGGTCAACCGTGAAGCAGGTTTCGATCCATTTTCGAGCCTGCCTTGTCAAACGTTGACATAGATCCTTGTCAATCTGCAAACGGGATAAACTTTCGACGGGATCCGCCGCCTCGATCAAAAGCCCGTTCTGATCGTGCTCAATAACCTCTGTCACTCCGCCGACGCAGCTGCTGAGCACAGCCACGCCCCAAGCCATTGCTTCAGCCAGTGCATTGGGAAAGCCGGCACGGTCGCCGCTGCGGCTGACACAGCCACTGAACACAAACACATCGGCCCAGGCGAGGCATTGTTCCACAGCCGCATAGGGCTGGGCCCCGAGAAAGTGCACGCGCTCTTCGATCCCGAGCCGACGCGCCTGCTGGCGCAGAGGCCCGGCGAGGACACCGTCGCCGACGATGCGGACCTCAAAATCAAGGCCCGCCCGCTGCGCGGCGGCGTAAATCTCCAATTGCTGCGAATATCCCATTTTCTCGACCAGACGTCCGACACTGAGAATTTGTAAAGGTTCCCGCCGGGGTCGAATGCTTTTCAGGGGCGGCAGAGTGTCGAGTCCACGGCCAAGTCGGAGGATCTTTCCGGCCGGACAACCCAGAGCCCGCAAACGCTCCACGCCAGCCGTAGTCGAGCTGCGTACCCAGTCGGCCTCCGCCACCTTCTCACGCAGCAGACCATCACCGCCGTGTTCAAACAGGTCATAGGCATGCGCAGCGAGGGAAAAGGGCTTGCCACTCAGGCGGTGCACCAGCCAGACCGCCGCCCCGGGCGTAGTTGCCCAGACCGCGTGCAGCTGCCAGTCCGCAGCTTTTTCCAGCCGCCGCGCATGGATCAACGCAAAACCCATGCCGAGCAGGTTTTCGCCAAAGTTCAGCATCCCGGGGATGCCTTGGCCAAATAGCCGCTCAGCCGTATCCCGCAGGACCGCCGGCCGCCGCAGCATCCAGTATGGCATCCACCACAACAGCCCGATCAAATGCCAAAGCGAAAATCTCCGTATTTGCAGCCCTTCCCATTCATCCGCTCCGCCCCAGAGCGAATTCAACTCCAATTCCACACCCAGCCGACGCAAGCCCCGCACCTCCCGCTGCAGAAAGGTCTCGGTCGCCACCGGAAAGGTGGTAAAGAGCAAACAAATTTTCATCTTAGAGAGGGGGCGAGGAGTGGTGGAATGGCGACTGCCCTTCGGACGATCCTGCACTCCAAACCCTACCCCATCGCAATCCATCAGTCATCAGTCACCGGCAACCTTCGCCGGCTCACTCTTTTTGGAGCTCTCGCCGGAGCTTTTCGAATCGCCGGTGCTTTTGGACTCACCCGAGCCCGAACCCTTGGATTCCGCCGAGTCCGACTTGCTACCCTTGCGTTCCTTGAAGTCGGTTTCGTAGAAGCCACCGCCCTTGAAGATAATCCCTCCTCCAAGCCCGATTTTGCGCTTCAAGCTGGGTTGCTCGCAGGCAGGGCAATCCTTCAGCGGGTCCGCCGACATCCGCTGAAATGTTTCAAATTCATGCGCACAGGCATTACAGATGTATTCGTAGGTTGGCATTGTTGTTCAACTGATGAAATAAACCGCTTGTGCATAGAAATTTGCTCTCCCGGCAGCAAGCGAAAAGTGTGAGGCGGCGGAGGCGCCGAGGGCTGATTGCTGATTCTTAATTTTTGATTCTTGACGGACTGCGATGGGTTAGAGGGGCTGGGGATAGGGCTAGGGCTGGGGGAACAGGATAAGCGGAATTCTCAATACGTCAGCACGTCCAGACCGTGGACGCGGCGGAAGTGGTCGGCGTTGCGGGTGACAAGCGCGCGCTGGGTGCTGAGGGCGGTGGCGGCGATGAGGATGTCGAAGTCACCGATCAACTGACCGGCTAGGCGCAGTTGCCGGCGGATGCGGGCGGCTTGCACGGCGACAGCGGGGGTGATGTCCAGCCAGTCGAGACTGCGCAGCAGGACCTCGCCTACTTTGAGGTCTTCAAAACCCTCGAGGAATTCCGTCGCCGAAACCACCGAAATGGCAAACACCTGCTGCGCCCGCTGCTGCAAGAACTGGCGCGCCGGGCCTTCGCGGGTGGATGCAAATTCACGCTGGAGATCAATCAAAAAACAGGTATCGAGCAGCATCACTTCTCCCATGGATCCGGCGATATCCGCGGCGAATCCCGATCTTCAGACTCCATCCGCTGCCAGTGCTTCAATTGCTTTCGCCCAGCCCCCTTGCCTTGCCCATACGCCGCCGCCATTTCCTCCAATACCACAGCCCCTGTGCCTTTCGCCTCATCAAAGCGCGCCCGTCGAACCACTTCGGAAAAGGATTCCCTCCCCCGCTTCATCCGTTTCAGCTTCTCATACGCATCCAACTCCAAACTGATCGTCTTCGTCGCCATGCATGAAACCATGCACGAAAAAAATTGTTTTTCAAGTTCGAAACGGACGGGATTCGTAATTCGTAATTTCCAAAGGACTGGCGATGGTTCTTGGGGGAAGAGCTGGGGGTGGGCGGTGTAGCGGAATGACGACAGTCATTTCGGTCGCGCCGGTAGGCGGTGGGCTGTAAGCGGTGGGCGGAGCCTTCAAAGAGCCCGGTTACTCTGTATCAGTGTTCATCTGTGTCCATCAGTGGTTGACATCGAACGATGAGGAGGGGCCTGGCGGCCCGAACGCGTAAATCCGTAAACGCGGAAATCCGTAAACATCGAGCGATGGATTAAATGTCTCTTTACGCGCTGCCAGCCCCCAAAAAACAACGCACTTAGTTTACCATTTCCGGATTTACGTGTTTCCGGATTTTCGATTTCCAAATCGGGTTCCCGGATTTCCTTTCCCCTTCGTGTGCTCCGTGTCCTTCGTGGTTAAAAGGGATTCTCTCTTCTTCATCCGATGACCGAAATGACTGTCGTCATTCCGCTACGCACTCCATCACAAATCCTGACTGCGGCTACGGACTTTTTCAGTCACCGGTTTCCTGCTGAGCACAGATCGTGACACAGGCCGTCAGGGGGCCGATGGCAAAAAAGACGGCGAAGCCGAGCAGGGGCCAGCCAATGGCGAGAAAGCCGAAATAGATCATCACGGGAGCCCACAGGGTTTTGGCGTGTCGACGCAGGTCACCAAGGAGTTCCTTCCAGTCGAACAGTGCCTTCATGTCCTCGTGTTCACGCAGGTGCACGAGGGACAGCAGAAACAGCGGCAAGGCCAACACGGCTGCAAGGGTGGCAGGTAGCCAGGCAACGGTCGCACCCAACAGGGGCAGACCGATCCAAATGAAGAAGCTACTGAGCATAAAACTCAGAAACAGCCCCACAAACACTGGCAGGAAAAGGTAGATCAGCGCCGCCACGACCCCGGTCAGGGTCGCCTCCAGCAGAGCCCGATTCAATCGCCAGCTCTGCAAGGCCGGGCCCTTTCCCGCACCAATCCGCTGCACATACTGGTACAGGTATCCCAGCAGCAACAAATTCAGCACCGGAACCGAAGCGACCAAACCCCCGATCAACCAGTTCCGCCGGAACCCAGGCTGTTTCCAAATTTCCGCAGCAACTCTCTCAAATCCAGGTATTTTCGTTTCCATCGCAATTCGCAAAATTTACAGCTTCCAAACAGAAGTCAATCCCGCTAAGGCAGCGAAGCTGCCAGAACTGATCGCTGATCGCTGATTTCTAATGGACTGCGATGGTTCTGAGGGGGCTGTTAGCGATGAAGCGGTGGCCGGTGTAGCGGAATGACGATAGTCATTTCGGCACTGCATCCGATCCGCAAGCCACAGCCGATTCAATTCCACCGAAATGATTGTCGCCCTGCATATATACGATGACCGAAATGACTCCCGTCATGTTATCTACAGCCACACAGCCCCACAGCCTACCGCCCACCGAAATGACTCCCGTCATTCCGCTACAGCCCTCAAACCACCCGTTCTTCCATCTCCCGAATCAGTTGTTCAAGAAACGCGGTGTCGGCGGAAAGCGCCTGGCACTGTTCGAGGGCGCGGCGGGTCAAGCCGCGGGCGCGTTGGCGGGAGGTGTCGATGCCGTGGAGCTGAACATAGGTATTTTTGCCTTTGGCGGCGTCGCCGCCGACTTGTTTGCCGAGGGTGGTTGCGTCGCTGGTGGCGTCGAGAATGTCGTCGATGATCTGAAAAGCCAGACCCAGATCCTCGCCGATGCGACCGCCGAGGGCGATGGACTCGTCCGACGCATCGGTGCAGAGCAATCCCATCTGCAAAGCCGCGCTGAACAGGGCGGAGGTTTTGTTCAGGTGAATCCGGTCCAACTCCTCGGCCGAAACCCGGCGCCCTTCCCACAGAGTGTCGGCTGTCTGGCCACCGATCAGGCGCAGACTACCGCCCGCCCCGGCGAGGATAGCGACCAACCGCAAGCCCACCTCCGGTTGCTCTGCATAGCCCCGTCCCAGCACCGAAAAAGCCTCGGTCAGCAGCGCATCCCCCGCCAGCACCGCCACCGTTTCGCCATATTTAGCATGCACCGATGGCTGCCCACGCCGCAACGGACTGTCGTCCATACAAGGCAAATCATCGTGCACCAAAGTGTAGGTGTGCAACATCTCCATCGCCGCCGCCGCCGCCGCCGGCGCGGCGCGGCGCGGAAACAAGCCCCCCGCCGCCAGGCTCAAAACCGGCCGCACCCGCGTTCCCCCAGCCGCCAGCGCATGCT
>JBJHBN010000196.1:0-5304 GCA_050485505.1 Opitutales bacterium
CGACAATACCATTGCCTCCGCTTCCGCCTTGGTTCGGGCGTAATCGCACAACCAATTGCATCCATAAGGCAACGATTCATCCGCCCCTTCAAAGGCAAGACCGGAAAAAACCACACTCGGCGTGCTGGTGTAAACCAGGTCACGAACGGCGAGAGCCTCCATACACTCCAACACATGCTGCGTCCCCAGAACATTGGCTGATTCGAAATCCTCTCGTCGACCCCATACTCCCGCCTTGGCGGCCACATGGAAAACCACATCCACACCATCCATTGCCGTCTGCAGGGCACTGCGATCGGCCAGGCTGCCCTGAACAACTTCGACGCCTTTAGCCGTGAGGTCCGGGTGATCGCTGCGCTGATAGCTGCGCACATCACATCCCCGCGCCAGCAGGCGCTCAACGATGCGGCGGCCCAGAAAGCCGCCCCCTCCAGTCACTAAAGCTTTCATCTCTTATCAAACTCCTTGCGCAGGCTCAGACGATGAATCTTCGCGTTGTGGCGCACATCCACTGGGAAAGCCTTTCTAAAAAAGAAGGTTTCAATACCAGCAGTGTGCGGGTGTCTGGCAGCCAGCGCGCGCAACGAATCGAGACTTGGCTGCTTGCCGAGTTCCGGCTCGATGACGATTGCCGGACGCTGCGCCGGCGCTGTTCCGAGACCAATCAATGCACTTCGGTAGACCTGTGGGTGCTCATTAAAAATGGCTTCGCAGCAATCCGTGTATAGCACCCCATTCGTCGTCTGCACCCGCTCAACCTTGCGCCCACAAAACCACAGACGACCGGCCGCGTCCAAATAGCCCAGATCGCCCATCCTATGCCAAAAGCGACCATTCGCATCAAGCACTTTGGCAGCCGCGGTTGCCTCAGGAAGGGCATCGTATTCACGTGTCACGACGGGGCCACTGACAATGATCTCACCGATCTCCCCATCCGCCAGAAACTCCAGCCGCACTCCGTCAGCCAAAATCCCCTCCACCACCGGAACGATTGCTATCCGAACCTCCGGCAAGGCTTTTCCAACACAAGTCCCGGCCCCCGCACGGGTTTGCTCCCAAGTTCCCTCGAGAATAGTTTTGCTGTCGTTCGAAGCCACCGGAAGCGCCTCGGTCGCACCGTAGGGAGTATGGATGGTAGCGTCTGGAACAAACGGCTGCAGGTCACGCATCAACTGTGGCGGAACCGGCGCTCCCGCCATCAAGATGCGGCGCATGCTTGGCAAGCGTACGCCGCTTTTTTGACAGTAGCGTAGAATTTTGGTCCAGAGCACCGGCGATCCAAAACTGTTGGTCACCGCATTCTGCTGGATCGCCTGAACAATCTTGGCCGGATCCACTGTCGCCGGGCGGCTCGGGTTGATCTCCGGAACCACCGTGGTCATTCCCAAGGCGGGATTGAACAGCGCAAAGATTGGCAGCATCGGCAGATCCACCTCTCCGGCCTCAATACCGTAGTGCTCACGAATCATGCGCACCTGCGCATCAAATTGCCCATGGGCGTAGCAGACACCCTTGGGAGCACCGGTTGAACCGGAAGTAAAGAGAATCGCAGCCAACTCATCGGCAGTCGCTTCAGCGGCATCCAAGGGAGCCTGCCAGACCGGTTCAGCAATTCGTCGTTCAAACCTGGCAGTCACCCGAACCCAGATTCGGATACTGCGCATAGCCCCCCAGAACAGTCGTCCCAAAATATGCGCGAGCGGAATCCCTACCAATGCTTCGGGCTGCGTACGGCGCACACAGGCCAGAAAAGAGCGAATGCCCATGCCCGGATCGATCACCACCGGAACCGCACCGATCTTGAACAAGGCAAAAGTGATACGGATCAGATCCAAGCCGGGCCGCACCATCAACAACACGCGGGTGCCGCGATGGATACCCAATTCCATCAACAAGCGAGCGGTCGCCGAAGACTCGACCTCGAGTTCACCAAAACACCGTTCCACGTAGCGGATCGAGCCCTGAGCACCACTTCCAACAGGCGCCTTGATTGCCGTGAAAGCCGGATTTTCCCGCGCGCTGATCGAAAGGAAGCGGGCAACATTGCTTGAAGCACTGGTCATTCCTGCTGTAGCTTGACGAAGATCGCTTCTGCCTCGGACTCTGCCGCCTCTTCGCTGTCAGCCAACACACAGTAGTGCCCCATCTTGCGGCCTGGGCGGGCATTCTGCTTGCCATAAAGGTGCAGCTTGGCGTTAGGTTTTTTCAATACAGCCGCCCAGTTCAAGCGTTTACCTCCCTCGTGCCAAAGGTCACCGAGCAGGTTCACCATCACCACCGGGGAAAGTAATTTCGGATCGCCCAACGGAAGGCCGCAGACCGCCCGGATGTGTTGTTCAAACTGACTCGTAAGGCAGGCATCAAAGCTGTAGTGCCCGGAATTGTGAGGCCGGGGTGCCATTTCGTTCACCATCCAGCCAGAAGCCGTCAGAAACAGCTCAACGGCAATCAAGCCTATCACTTCAAGTTCCGCAGCGATGTCCAGCGCAAGAGAACGGGCAGCTTTTTCCAACTCGGGACTGAGTCCGGAAGGCACCTGTGAGCTATGCAGGATATGATTGCGGTGAACGTTGAAAGACGGCGGAAACACTGCGGTCTCTCCATCCGGCCTACGCGCGCAAACCACAGAATACTCACCAATGAACTGTATCCATTTTTCAAGAATTGCAGTAGACCCTGAGAAGCCGTTCCAGATCATCTCCAAATCATCGCCCTCATTGATCTTCACCTGGCCCTTGCCGTCGTAACCAAAATCCGCTGTTTTCAAAACCGCTGGCAAGCCGATTTCGTCAACGGCATCGCGCAAATCTTCAAGCGAGCGAATGACCGCAAAGGGCACACAGGGAAAGTCGTTGTCGCGTAGAAAAGTTTTTTCACGCAAACGGTTCTGGCAGGTGTGCAGCACTTCCCAACCCGGACGCACCGGGCAGACCGTTTCAATCTCAGAAACCGTATCCGCGGGAATGTTCTCAAACTCCAAAGTCACCACATCCACCATCTCGGCAAAACGCCGCACGGCTTCCAGATCCTTATACGAAGCATTAATCTCCGCATCCGCAACCATAGACGCGGGACCACCCTGCACCGGGTCCATAACCACAAAACGATAGCCCAGCCGGCGGCCTGCCAGTATCGACATCCGACCCAACTGACCACCGCCCAAAATGCCTATCGTGGAACCGGGACCGTAGGTGCTCATTCCGGCAGCTCCATTTGCTCAACCTTGTCCGTCTGCGCCGCCCGCCAGGCAATCAGGCGATCGCGCAGTGCGGAGTTCTGCAGAGACAAAACACTGGCCGCTGACAGCGCGGCATTTTTCGCCCCGGCCTCACCAATCGCCAAGGTCGGCACCGGAATACCTGCGGGCATCTGCACGATCGAGAGCAAGGAATCTATTCCATTCAAACTGCGCGACTTCACTGGGACCCCAAAGACCGGCAAGTGTGTCTTGGCTGCGGTCATCCCCGGCAAGTGAGCCGCCCCACCCGCTCCGGCGATGATCACCCTAATGCCACGCTCCTCTGCCGTTTCAGCATAGCGATACAATCGATCTGGAGTCCGGTGCGCACTGACAATCTGCTTCTCGTAAGGAATCGCGAGGTCCTGCAGCACTTCCGCCGCGTGACGCATCGTTTCCCAATCCGAGACACTGCCCATGATCAAGCCCACAACGGGCGCCTTGTTTTCAGCCTTCATAAGTGCTTTCAACCATTCAAAAGCGCTTCACAAATGCAACCTTGTAATATGGGGCGAGTGCCCCGAGGCTGAAGCCGTCGGGCTACTTGGTGGAACTGCTCGGTCGAGCTTTAATGAACGGCTCGTAGGCAGCGGCGACGCGGTGCAGAGCGAAGGGAGGCTCCTCGACGCTGCGGGAAGTCTGGATAACGGTGGCCGAGCGGATGGCAGCGGCGAGGGATTCGGCGTCGCCGGCGACAAAGCAGCGGGCTCCGAAGTGGCTCAACTCCGCGAGTCCGCCGCTGTTGCTGACCACGACCGGACAGCCGACTGCCAAGCCTTCGAGAGCCACGATGCCGAGGGGCTCGGCCCAGACGGATGGGACGACCAGACAGGCGCAACGGGCCATGCGGGCTGCTGCTTCAGCGGGCTGGACAAGCCCAATACGCTCAACGGGAAGGGCCTCGGCGGCAATGCGGGCGTCGACGGCAGCGGCTTCAGGGCCGTCACCGGCGATACTGAGGCGAAAGTTTGCCCCCCCTTCGTTCAGGCGGACCAGGGCATCAAGCAACAGATTCAGGCCCTTGTCGGAAACAAGTCGGCCAATAAACAGCAGTTCCGTCGCATCGACTTCAGCGCGCTGTTGTTCGAAAAAGACTGGATCGACTGGGTTGAGAACCACAGGGACCTTCGCGTGCAAATGGGAACGAATGGCTTCGCTGATCGCGACCGTGCGCATCCTCCGCAAGACCAGCCGCTTAAACCAGACCCTGAGGCCCCCGCGCTCAATCTGTCCGCCGAGCCAAGTCTGCACAGTTACACAAATCGGCCTTCTGGCGATCAAGGGAGCGATGAGGGTTCTCAGGCACAAATGATTCTGCCAGACCACATCGGCCCAGCGGGCCCATTCCAACTGCTGACGAAATCCAGGCCGGCGGGCAACAACAACGCCCTCCGGGTCCACCATGGATTCCTTGGCAGGCGTTTGCGTGAGAATGCGCACTTCGTGTCCACGCCGGCGCCATTCCCGGGCGAGCAGGTCCGTGCTGCGCTCAATGCCGCCGATGGAAGGCAAATAGGCATAGGAGTGGATCAGGATTCGCATGCTTTGAGGTCTTCAATGAACTGGCGCGCCACCGCAGCCAGACGGGATTGAGGTGGATGCCGGCGCAGCTTAGCGGAATCAGCAGCGGCAAGTTGTTCGGCCAGAAAACAATGAGGGAAGGAAGACTCGGTAGCATCGTAGTGTTTGCGGCCGACAAAGTCATTGCGCAAAACGAGCACCGGCAAACCATGCTCGACCAAGGCCGCGACACTGCCACTTTTATCGGTCAACTGCCAGGGCGTGGATGACAGGCCCCAATGTGCCTGACGAAACAAACGTGACAGCTCATCGCGCTCCAAAACACCCGTTTCGCGGAGGATCAGTTCCGGGGCAAGGCGCTCGTTACTGGCGTCCAACCATCCCGATTCGCGCAATGTCCGTCCGCTAAAAAAAACAACCCCCTGTTTACCAAGATGCTGCAACCGTGCGCGGAGATCGTCAGTCAAGGCTTCCAGATCCAACTCGGGATGCACCCGGCCAAAATGCACAATGCGTACCCATTCGTCCTCCGGGTAGGGCCTGTC
>JBJHBN010000197.1:0-5303 GCA_050485505.1 Opitutales bacterium
GTAATAATCCCATCGACGCCGAGTTGCATCAAGTTGGCAATGTGATCGATCCGGTTTGGAGTCCAGGCGTGCAGTTCGATTCCGCGCTCCCGGGCAGATACTACCACAGATCGGGTGACGCGGTTGCGGGCCAGGGCGAGGAAGTCGATGTCGAGGTCCATCACTTGGCCAACTGCGACTGTTGAGACATACCCGATACGATGGTTTGGGAATTGTTCGCGCAGGGCTCTAACCGCACCCAGATCCAGGGACATCAGGATAACCTCTGTTTCTCCTTGGTGCTCCGATAAGACTTCTGCCACCGCTGACACCAGCTCCGGATCCGGTCCGTAGTATTTCAACTCCACCATCAGACCGATACGGTCACCCGCTCTGTCGAGAAAAGCTGCCAGGGTTTCCAGTCGCCGCTCCTCCTCTGGAATCGCTTCCGGGCCTTGTTTAACGACGTCGCGTAAATCTTCGAAGTGAGTCTCGTTAATCCGGCGTGGGACGCCCGCTTGGCGCATCAGGTCAGCGTCGTGAGTGACCACCACGACCCCGTCAATGGTCCTCAAAACATCGATTTCGGCATAGTCCGCTCCGGCCTTGATCGCAGCCTCCAAGGCCGCGAGGGTGTTTTCCGGAGCTGGCGGAGGGCCCGCCCGGTGTGCCGAAACTACGACCGAACGCGGAGGTGGCGAGTGGTCGAAAAACCAGGCACTGAAAACCACACTCCCGCCAGCGAGCACAGCACCCATTATAAGCAGTGGGCGTGGACGCAGCCAGGACCTTATGCAGATACCTCCTTCTTCTTCGGGCCTGCCTGTGTCTTGTGCGCGTGCTGTGGTTTGCGTTTGGAATCTGTCCTTGTTCGTGGATTCGAAATAGCCCTCCACAATCGTTGTGCTAAGCAGTGCAAAACCTAGAAAACCAATCAAGGCGTCCAGTAGGAATGTGAATCCAACGAGCAGGGCTGTACTGAATATAAGGGGCGTCAGGAAGGGAGACAGCTCGGCGACCCACGATAGAATGATCGCACCCAGGGCAAACAAGAGGGAGTTTAGCCCTATCCGGACCAAACTCCAACTCCCCAAAACGGTGGCAAGTCTTATCGCCCACCGAACCACGCGCCCGCGGGTTAATTGAAGGCTTCGACGAATTGCATTCCGCAGGGATCCGCCTTCATCCAGATACACCGGGAGGGCCAAAAACAGCCGTAAACCGATTCCGCCGACGATGCCAATCCAAATCAGCAGAACCGCAGCCCCCGCCAGCAGGGCCTGTGTCCATTCCGGAGGCCGTTCGGCGAGATAGTAATTCGGGTCATGCTCTCCAAGAAAAAAGCCGTAGGTGCCCCAAAGCGCAGCTGCCAATGGTATAAGCGCAATCCATCCGATTGGCACCGCAACCGCACAGAGGCGGAGAAGGCGCGGGGTGTGTCGCGCTACCCGGACAAATAGATGCCTCAGATCGACCCCGCGGCCTTCGACTGCGTTTTCAAGAATCCAAAAATATCCGGAAAAACGAATAACCGACAGAAGCAGGCCGAGCGTTCCCAGAATCCAAAGGTAGCTAATGCCCTGCACGGTGAACAACCAGACAAGCAGGTCCTCATTACCGACGATACCGTATGCGCCCCTTCCCAGATGCCAACCCAGCAGTATAGAGGACAACGGGGCCACAATAACCACGCCAGCAAACCAGGTCAGCAGCGCCCAGGCGATCATCGGTCTCCAATGCGTTCGCACCCGGCAAGCCGCCTGAAATACCAGCCTGTTTTTGAATGCATCGCAGTTTAGCATAGCTTGAAAGCGTAGCTAAAAGGTTTTCAGGCCATAAGTGAAGCAAAAGCCCAGCTGTTGATCTCGACCCCAGAACCTGCCGACGCACGGCGGTGGAAATGGACAGCGGGTCAATTTGTTGAAGCTCGGCCTTCCGGCCGAACAGCCGGGCATGAGGCTATGGGTTACTCTGCCTTGGTGCGGTGTTGAGGCTAAAGCCTGTTCTCCAACGCCAGGATGTTGGAGCGTTGCAGCGGACTGTATCCTGTAGATCGTGTCTGAGAAATGGGTGGTGGGCTGGGGGGGATGAGTTGGTCTGGCCTCCGCGTTCGGGGCGACCGCGGCTACTGGTTGCAATGTGGGTTTGACCCGGATGGGGTGTGGCTGCAGGGTGGGGAGGTATGGGTTCTACTGCGCGAAGGGTTGCTGTGGTTGGGAGTGGGGTGATTGGCCTGACGGCTGCTCTCCGTTTGCTTCAGTCGGGTTTCAGTGTGGATGTCTTTTTCCGTGATGCGTTTTCTGCGACGGCTTCGGCGGCGGCGGGAGCCTATTGGTGGCCGCATAAGGCCTATCCGCCGGAGCGGGTGGAGGGTTGGTCAAAAAGTGCTTTCGACTACTACCGTGAATTGCGGGAGAATCCGGAGTCAGGCATTCGCTTCGAAACCCATTTTCGCTTTTGCCTGGATCCGGATGAGTGTGCTTATGTGCGGCATCTGGTGGACGATTGTGAGGCGATTGATGGCAGGGCTTATGGGGTCGATTGCGTGGAGGCCTACAAGGTGGTCGTGCCTGTGATCAATGTTCCGGTCTACATGCCTTTTTTGCAAGCACAGGTCGAGCAGGCCGGCGCCAGCTTCTTTCAGCGTGAACTGCATGACTTGTCCGAGCTGAAGGGGGATTACGATTGCATTGTCAATTGCTCCGGGCTCGGGGCGCGGGCGCTGGTGGAGGACGATAGCGTCTTCCCGATTCGCGGTCAGGTGGTGCTGGTTTCTGCTGAGGAACTGACGCCGGAGTCATACCGGATTTATACCAAGGACGGCCCCTTGACGTTGGTTCTGCCGCGTGGGCAGGACTGCGTGCTAGGTGGTACCGGACAGGAAAACGACTGGGATCTGGATCCCCGCGATGCGGATACGCGGGCGATTTTGGAGCGCTGCGCCGAACTGGTTCCGGGGGTTGCCAATGCACAGATCAGGGATGTGACTGTGGGCCTTCGTCCAGGTCGGTCAGAAATCCGCCTGGAACTTGAAAGTCCAGCTTCGGGTCCTCCGGTTGTCCACAATTACGGTCACGGTGGTGGCGGTTACACGGTTGCCTGGGGTTGTGCGGAGGAGGTGGCTGCGCTGGTGAAAAATACTTGCTTGGGCTGAGTTAGCGAACGTGGAAAAACAATGAGCAACAGGCGTTTCAGTGGTCCAAAAGAGGTGTTGCGACGTATGCTTGAGCCAGGCAAGAAGGGGGCTCTGGTATGGTATGCCTTGATAGGGGTGGTCACCATTATTGGCTTTGGAATGGCGATTCGGAATTACCCCGTAAGGTTTGATTGGATGTACACCGTGCTCTCGCACCTGGCTTCACTCAATCGGAATCCTGACGGTGGGCGCTGGATTTCTGCTGCACTGGTTCTGTCCTGTGTAATGCTGTGGCCGATTACCAATTTCCTGCGTGATGGTTTCAAGCATCTGGGCAGCGACCCTCGAATCGCTTTGGTGATCCTGCGAACAGGGCTGCTTGCTGGAGTTCTCCTGGGCATTGAAGGCTATTTTAACCTCCGCTTTTCCGATAGGATCTACAAAGCCCATGAAGCAGTGGCCTTCCTGGTTTTCATTGGCTTTTATGTCGGTCTGCTGAGCTTTTACCTGCTGCGCATCCGTCGCGACCGCTTGTTTATTCTGCCCGCCGCGATCATTGTCCTGCCGCTTTGCCTGGTTGGTATCGTTCAGCTGTTTCTCTATCTGAGCCAGCAGGACCTCGGCTGGGTCAGCACCGACTGGCGCGCAATGGGAATCCCATACTACCTCAGTTTCGCTTTCTGGCAGTGGGTTGCCGTCGCCTGCCTGGGCTTTGGCGTTGGGCATCTGGTTGCGACTCTGCCGGAAGGTTCTGGTAGTTCGCGGGCCTCTAATTAGCGTTCCGGGTCATAGCCGCTCCATTCGATGCCAGCGAGTTCGGCCGCCTTGCGGTCCCAGCTTGCGAGGTCTTCGGGATTGAATTGAGCCAGCTGAGTGTGCCCGCAGGCCCTGGCCATAACTTGCATCAGGGCTACGGAGGCCTCAAAGAAGTTGGCGAGGCGTTTGGCGGCCGGTTCCACTTTCAGCCTTTTGCGGAGATCCGGGTTCTGGGTGGCAATGCCGGCGGGGCAAAGGTTGGTGTTGCAGATACGTGCGCCGACACAGCCAATGGCCTGCATGGCTGAATTGGCCAGGGCCACTCCGTCGGCGCCCAATGCCATGGCTTTGATGAAGTCGACATGGGTCCGGAGTCCGCCAGTGATGATCAGTGTCACTTTCCCGGAGACCTTGACCTTGTTCAAATGATGGCGTGCACGCGCCAATGCTGGAATCGTGGGGACGGAAATGTGGTCACGAAACAGCAGCGGTGCCGCGCCCGTGCCGCCGCCGCGGCCGTCCAGGATGATGTAGTCTGCACTCGCCGCTAGGGCAAAGTCGATATCCCGCTCGATGTGTTGGGCGCTGATTTTGAATCCAATCGGGATCCCTCCGCTGATCGAGCGAACGCGGTCTGCGAATTTTTTGAAATCCGCAACGGAAGACAGGTCTGCAAAAGTGGGCGGAGAGACGGCCGCTTCCCCTTCCGGAATACCCCTAACTTCGGCGATTCGACCAATGTTTTTATTGGCTGGCAGGTGGCCTCCCGTTCCGGTCTTTGCACCCTGGCCACCTTTGAAGTGGAAGGCCTGAACTTTTTCCATAGCGGCTTCGTCGTATCCAAATTTTGCGGAGGCCAGCTCATATAGGTAGCGGCTATTGGCTTCTTGCTCATCCGGTAGCATGCCGCCTTCGCCCGAGCAAATACCCGTTCCCGCCAGTTCAGCGCCCTTGGCCATCGCTGTTTTAGCCTCTTCGGAAAGCGCTCCAAAACTCATATCAGAGACCAGTAATGGGATTTTCATCACCAAAGGTTTTTTCGCCTCGGGTCCGATAACCAGCTCGGTGCCAACCTCGGCGTCTTCCATCAGCGGTTTGCGAGCCAACTGCGCAACCAGTATTTGAATGTCGTTCCAACTCGGAAGCTGGTCCCGCGGAACCCCCATCGCTGCCATTGGACCGTGATGGCCGATTTTTTTGAGGCCACCCTCAGCAAGTTCATGAATGAATGCCACGGTTGGCTCTTCCGGAGTCGCTTTCGCCTTTGGCATGGCATCCTTGTCCTCATCCCGCTCCAGCTCAAACTCTTCGCCCTCTTTGCCATCCGGAATACTTGCGTGGGAGCCATCGCAGTATGGCGCATTCCCGGTCTGCTTGCACTGACAGAGAACTGCTTCGCCGTTTTCCTCGGCTTTGAACGACTTGGGCGTGA
>JBJHBN010000198.1:0-394 GCA_050485505.1 Opitutales bacterium
CTGATAGGCTGCGTCCTGCCATTTCTCCGAGAGCAATTCTATTGAATGGCCGCGGTCCGCACGATCACGATTGACCGTTTCCGGATCGATTTCGGGCACACAGTTGCGAAACATTTTCAAGTGGTCCCGCACCATGCGAAACAACTGGAGGGCCGTTTTCTGCCGCCAAGGGAAAATGCCCCGAGCAATCAAATCATAACAGGAGACGACCGCCGCCAGACAGCCACCACGGATGTCGTGAATCGCCCTTGGCAAGCGCTCATCGTTGATGTTTTCCAAAGTTTCGATTCCCAGATCCCGGGTAATGCCCGGAACCTCCTCGATATTGACCGCCTTAACCAAAGCCAGATCCGCTTCCGTCACCTCGGCTTTGTGGACCATTGGCTTCAGGATC
>JBJHBN010000198.1:404-5296 GCA_050485505.1 Opitutales bacterium
TAGATGCGCTTCATCAAGTCTTGATCCTTCTCGCTGAACAGGCTGAGAGGGGTATTCATGTGGTCTCCCTCGTAACGCTGCGAACGATTGACTGTTAAATCGCTCGGAGCGAGGGCCATAAGTTGGGATCTATCAAACTGAACACTCACGAGATCGAAAAAAATCCGTCCCCAACGATCCGTCAAGATTGGATACTCGTTATTATAACTCAAGCTGCAAAGCCTGGAGCAGTTGACGGAGGCTTGCATTCGTTCCGGCCTATCCGTAGAACCCACACAATTATGGCTGCCAAGTCCAAGACGCGCTGCATCGGCATTCTCACCTCTGGTGGGGATTGCCCCGGATTGAACGCCGCTATCCGCGGAATCACCAAAGCCGCACACCAGCACGGCATCCGTGTGATCGGTATTACCGATGGCTTCCGTGGTCTCGTTGAGAACCGATTCAAAACCCTCGAAGACCGGGATGTTTCCGGTATTTTGACCCTCGGTGGAACCCTGCTGGGCACCAGCCGCGACAAGCCGCACAAAATGACGATGGGCGACCGCGTCATGGACATGACTGATGTGGCCGTGACCAACGCAAAGGCACAGCAGATCGACTGCCTGATCTGCCTCGGCGGCAACGGCACCCAAAAGAATGCCCAGCGCATCCAGAAAGCAGGTCTGCCGGTTATGACCCTTCCCAAAACCATCGATAACGATGTCGCCATGACCGATGTCTCCTTCGGTTACGACACTGCTCTGGAAACTGCCACGGAGGCCATTGACCGTCTCCACACCACGGCCATCAGTCACGACCGGATTATCGTTTGCGAACTGATGGGGCACAAAGCCGGTTGGCTGGCCCTTGGAGCGGGCATTGCCGGAGGAGCGGACGTGATCCTGATTCCCGAACTTCCGTACGACGTGAAGGCAATTGCCGAGCACCTCATCGAGCGTCGTAAACACAACAAACGCTTTTCCATCATCGCGGTCGCCGAAGGCGCCATTTCCCATAAGGAATTCGCCGAGGCACAACAGGCAAAAAAAGACGGCGCCAAAGCCAAGAAGGAAGCTAAAAACGATCCCAAGACCGAACGGGCAAAACAGTTACAGGAGGGTCCCCATCTGGTCCAGGAGTCGTTGGACAGCCGGATTGCCCGCCAGCTGCAGGCGCTCACCGGTCTGGAAGCGCGCACGACATCTCTCGGTCACGTCCAGCGCGGAGGTACTCCAACCGGTCGCGACCGTTTGATCTGCACCCTGCTCGGCACCAAGGCAGTCGAACTTCTGGCGGCTGGGAAGTACAACCACATGATGGCTATCCGCGGAAACGAGATAGTGCCCGTTCCCCTCGCGGATGTAGCGGGCAAAACCAAAATCGTCCCCAAGGACCATTCCTGGATCCAAGCGGCCAGGGATGTAGACACCTGCCTCGGATAAAGATAGAGCTCCGGACGTATCCGGAGCTCCCTTTCTCCCTACCTATTACCACTATTTAATCTACTGCTGGGTGTAACCCCTTAAGCGGCTTCGGGTTTCAAATTAAATTTTCCCGCGCCGGGCTTCCAGCTGGCTACGGATTGCCCGGGCCTTATCTTCTGTGATCGGATAAGAAGCGACCAGCCAGATTGCGCCCGCAGAGGCAACGATCGGAATCGCTACATCAAAGAATCGCATAAGAAACAATGTACGTTCGGCTTGGTCTCCACCCAGTTCAACGTCAAAGCCAGTCGCATTCAGCAAAACCCCGGAAAGAGCCAGCGCTAAAGCCATCCCCAGCTTCACCACCCACCAGAAAATCGATCCAAACATACCTTCCCTTCGACGACCCGTCTCGAGTTCATCGAAATCGCAGACGTCGGCAATCATGGATCCCATCAAAGTAAACAGTCCACCAAGACCGAATGCAATGAAGGGGGTCGATACCAGCAGCAAAAGCGGCGTGGTCTGACTGTAACAGAAATACTTCAGTGCGTATCCGAAAATGGAGATCCCAACGGCGATGAAAAAGGCTGTTCGCTTTCCCGTTCGGGTAGATATCCACGTGATCAGGGGAATAACCATAAAGGTGGCGATGGCCGATACGGTTCCATTCCAACCCATCAATTGAGACCCAGCCGACTGATCTCCTGAATAGACATAAAAAATAATGACATAGGAAGAAAACGCCGACACCAGCATGAAACCGTTGAAAACAAGAAAGGTTGCTGCACAGAGCTTCAAAAACGGCCTGAATCGAATGGTAATCAGGAAACCTTTAAAAAACGCTTTGACCTGCCGCATGACAGCTTCCATGCGGTCCTTTGGGACCGAGGAGGAATCCGTCCCTGCCTCAGCCTTCCCCAAGCGCTCCCGGCAGACAATCGCTGGGATAATCCCGACCAAGGCAGCGAAGACTCCGACCGCAATGGCAAGCCCTCTGGCCCCCGAAACTGAATCGTCGAAAAAGCGCTTATTCTCCATCAACCAATAAAACCAAGGTGCCAACACCCAAGCTATTTGACCCATAAAGTTAGCGGTACCCATTAGACGCGTCCGCTCATTGTAATCCGGCGTCATCTCGTAGCCCAACGCCACCCAAGGCGTAGCAAAGACGGTGTAAGCCAGATAAAACAAGATAGACCCACTTAGGAAAAACCAGAAATAAAAGGTCTGGCTATGCCCCTCAGGCAGTTGCCACAGAAGGGCAAACACCAATCCGGCGGCGATCGCCCCGACAAAGATGAATGGTCTACGCCGACCCCAGCGGGTTTTGCTCTGATCAGAAACAAAGCCCATGATGGGATCGGTCAGGGCGTCTGTCAGGCGCGGCAATGCCATCAGTAGACCGACAACTGCAGGATTCATTCCCAGCCCGAGATTCAAAACAATTGCCATCACACCAATTGCCGCCCCGAGAAGGTTATTCACCAAGGCACCCAGACCATAGGCCAACCGCTGCGGAATCGATATACGGTCTTCAGGGGCGGTTTGTCCGCTGGCGGGAATCCCTAAAGTGCTCATTGGGGTTGTTTCAGGGTGTTCTGCCTCAAATTGACTTCAATGTGCCGGAGGGATTCATCACGGGCAAAGACGGACCGACTCAGCTCGCGACTGAGTTTACAACCGGTAATAGTGACGGGATTCCGGTCGTTGAAATGGACTTTGATCGACGCTTTCTCGGCGCCCAGCCTACAAACAACCGGGGTCTGACACACCGTGTAGGCAAAACTGCCTTTGGTCGCCGTTACTGAACACTCCCTGCCAGCCTTGTTGAGGTAATAAAATGTTTGATCCGAACTCAGCAATTCAGATCGGACAAAACTGTGTATCGGTTCAAACTTGATGCAGCCATCGGAAACCCAAATGCCCAGCTCGCCTCTGCGGGTCAGAATTTCCTCCTTAACTTGTCCGGTCATTCCCGGCTGTTGGGCACCGGCATGCGCCGGGGTGTGTGAATAGGGATCGGTTGGAAACGCCCCGTATTCCCGAGCAGACTTGCGGTAGCCCAAACCATCCCGGACCCATTGGTAATGCTGGTCCAGCTTCTCCCTGAGCGCCGGCTCCGCATTCGACTGAACCGCGGTGAAGAGGTTCTCCTGCACGGCAAGCAACAGCTTGGATACCATGTGCCAGTAGACGCTTCCAAGGCCCTCGTAGGCGAACATCGAACCGCTCCGTCCAGTAAATGCGTGGTGGTTGAAAACCACTTCATAGAAGTCCAGAATCATCTGCCGCTCAGACTGTAGCTGCGGATCCTTATCGGCCAAAATACTATCCAGCCGTGACCGGAGCTGGCCTTCGTTGTAAAGATCCGGATGGAAGCGCCAAACCGAATCGCTTTCCTTGACAACAAGCCGGGTATCCCCCTGCTCAATCATGCCTTTCAACAAGTTTGAACGCAGACCCATTTCTGCCGCCAGCTGGTTCTTCCTCATGAATGGGATAATATCCCGGTCCGGGTACAAAAGGTAAGTCTTACGATTCGAACAATAGAGCGACGAGGCTCGCAACGATTCCAATAGTTGCACAGACTCGGCGGCATCGAGCATCCCGGCACTCAATACCGCCACCTGCCCTTCCAGCATCGGCTCCAGATAGCGAAGATTAGCCCTGTCATCAGTCAGGAGCATCAGGTTGTAGGCGTGATACAGACCATCTTCACGGCGATTGATTCTAATGGTATCGTCCGCCCATTGGGTTAGGCGCCGCAAAAGCTGCTGGATGCGAACCGCAGGGACATCTGTTCGGCTGCGTGAAAAATCTTCGCGGTAAGCCCGTGCCCGGTAATCCGATCCGGCTTTCCCGAGGGCATCGACAATCTGCCTGCGACGGCCGGCTTCAACAGCATCACGCTTGGAGTCGCCTGCAGCCAGAATACCATCAATCGCTTCCAACAAATCCACGACCGGCTTCGAAATCGAGTATTCGTCGGTTGATTCAGGACTGAAGAACCTTGCCAAAAACTGCTGATGTCTACGCAGATAATACAAGGTCACCATGGATAAACCATTTCCAACAAGAGCATTGTTGGCATCATTCCACTCCGGCCGCTGGGTAGTCATCCAAATGCCACCACCTGGAACAAAATTGCTCCATTTGGCAAGGATAGGCACCAGCAGCTTTTCCAACAGACCGACCAATGCGGGCATCCCATCAGAGCCCTTCAACAACTTGCCGTCAGAGCCCTCTGTCGCAGCGCGTTCATGCAGACTCGCTGACAGCTGCATATCGCAGCTCATGGTGTTGCGCGGATCCTTCAGAATAGTATCATAATCATGGATACGATACGGTACATTTGCGTATGTATAACCCTGGCGGTGCAAAAGTTTACCCAGTTTACCAGGCTCATGCGCGTCCATACACTCCAGCAATTTCAACAAGTAAATAATCTGGTGATCGCCCCAATAGCCATAGCCTGCCCAGGGA
>JBJHBN010000199.1:0-5295 GCA_050485505.1 Opitutales bacterium
GACCTCGTTTCGGCTGCTCGAATACAATGCGTTCGTGCTGGAATCCACCGGGATCCACGGACCAGATTTCGCCTCCGGTAACGCCTTGCAAATGCTCGTTGAATTGTGCCTCAAGGCCCGTTCTGCCGACTTTGCCATCGAAGCGGAATGTCAGTAAACCTTCTCCAGGCAGGTCACCGACCGGCAAATCCTGACTGTCGGAAACATAGCCCAAGGTATGCGCCGCGGCAGACCCGTGAGGGTAGTGGCGCGCAGTGTCCGCCGTTACCTGAACGGGTGAATCAATGGGCAATTGCTCAATGAGCCGAGCGTAATCCTCCGCGCTGATGTCGAGCAGGAGCGGGTAGGGCAGCAAAAGGTTTTGACTAAAATGGCGCTCTATCCTCCGGGGCTCGACTACATCATTGCGATCAAGGATCCGGTTGATCTGGTTCTGGTATCGCTGCACCACATTGCGCCGGGCTTCGATGGCCAAAGCAAAGCGGTCCGGTGTCAGGCCCTGTTCGCGACGACGATTAAGAACCCGGATGAATTCACGACGAAATTCTGGGCGCAATTCGTTGAGATAGACAGTCGCGGAAAAATAGGGCCGGTTGCCCACGAGCAGTTCGCCGTTGCGGTCATAAATGTTGCCACGGGGTCCAGGCTTGAGGATTCGCCGATAATTTTGCCGTTCCTCGGCAGCCAGATAGGATTCAGTCTGTAGCAACTGCCGATAGGCGAGGCCACCGGCGAGCAAGCCGAAGCAGAGCGCTATAATCAGGTAGAGCAGAACCAGCCGCTGCTTATACGCTTTGTGGGCTTGAGGGGCTTGCTGTTGTCGCTTTCTTTTGGGCATTGGGATGGATTTGTTCAGATGCGCTGGACCTCAGCGGTCAAATCCCATCCGCTCCACTTTAGGTAGACGCGCTGGAGCTCGCACCAGGGCCATGCAAACAAGGCAATAAATACAAGGCTTAGACCTCCATCCAAGAGAAAACGTTGCCAATATGTCCAATCTCCCGCTCTTCCGTAACTCATTGCCAGAGTCAGGGTCAATAACCAGGCGGTTTGCAGGCTGACTGCCGTCCAAATGACGTGGGTTGGACTTTCCCTGTGAATCTGTCGGCGGTAATAGACGACCAGCGTCCACAACAGAATGAGTGCGATCACATTCATCCCAATAGGGGTTGGACGGCCGGCATCCACCAGCAGACCAACAAAAATAACAATCCACCAGCCGTGTAGAATCCGTAGGTAAAGACCACAAAAAAGCACCAACAGAATGTCCAGATTCAGAGCGAGCGACATACCAGCCAGCCAGTTGTTGAGCTCGGCCTGCAGGATTAGAAGCCCAAGGGTGAAGAACAAGATAGAGACTGCGCGGCCACGGGTATTCATTCCTGACTCCGTTCACTGTGGCGCTGGCTGGTAGGAATTAGCACCGCGACTTCCCGCACCGTGTTGAGTCCGGGATCTAGGCGCACTCTTCCTTCCTGGAACAGGCCATCTTCACCTACCTCAATTCGGTCGAGGTGGCCAACGACAAAACCATCGGGGAAGACTCCCCCCAGGCGCGAGGATATTAGACGCAGGGAATCCCCCTCCTGAATTCGCACGTCGGCAGGAATCGTGCGCGCCATTCCGCTCGGTGTGCCGAGCCCCGGATTGACTCCCCCTTGGTACTCGACTGGTCGCAGGTCGCCCTCGATGTGGACGGCTGAGCGAAAGCGGGGGCTGCTGATCAACTCGACAACCGCGGTGTAGGTGTGCACTTCGCGGACGCGTCCAATAACCCCCCTGGAGTAGACCACTGCCTGGCCGGGTTCAATGCCGTGAATGCGGCCCTTGCGAATTGTCAGGGTCTGCCACCAGTTGTTGAGATCGCGGCGAACTACCCTGGCCACTTCATAGTGGTAGTCGGGCAGCGAGGGTAGTTCGAAAAAGCGTTCCAAGCGTCCAAGCTCTTCGCGGATGGCGTCGGCTTCCTGGATGCGCAGAGAATAGGCAGCTTGCAGGCGCGCCATGTCGATTCCGGCCTCGATCAACTCGTTTTTTGAGCGCTGGCGATAGTTCCAATAATCTTGGAGATCGTGCAGGTAGTTAAGTGCTGTCCAGGCGGGTGCCTGAAACTCATAGAAGGTAACCCGACTGAATTGTTTGATGAAGGTTGGCGCAGCCAACCAGAAAATCAGGATAAGCACCCCCAAAAGCAGCGACTTTCCCTGGTGGCTGAAACGTCTGGGCATGCGTTATTTGGGCAGGCAGGGCTGGGTTAACTTTTGGTTTTCAGGAGCCAGTGCAGGTTCTGCAAGACCACGCCCGTGCCGTTTGCGACCGCGCTGAGAGGATCGTCGGCGACGAATACAGGTAAGCCTGTACCGTCGCTCAAAAGGCGGTCCAGGTTTCGGATCATCGCACCACCTCCAGCCAGGACAAAGCCCCGGTCGACCAGGTCTGCCGAAAGCTCAGGTGGGCAGCGCTCCAAGGCATTGCGAACCAATTCGGTGATCGAGTTCACTGTGTCCGACAAGGCTTCGCGGATTTCCTGAGAGGAAATGTGTAAGGTCTTTGGCAGTCCCGCCACAGAGTCGCGGCCTTTCACCTCCATGGTCAGTTCGTCCTCCAACGGACTGGCTGAGCCAATGCGCATCTTGATTTCTTCTGCCGTGCGCTCTCCAATCATCAGGTTGTAGGCGCGCTTCATGTAGTTGACGATGGCCGAGTCCAGCTCATCTCCACCTACGCGGATTGACTTGGAATAGACTACTCCGGAAAGGGAAATGATCGCTACTTCCGTAGTGCCTCCACCAATGTCGACAATCATATTGGCGGTCGGTTCATCAATAGGCAGGCCAACTCCGATTGCCGCAGCGACGGGTTCCTGCAACAGTTGGACCTCCCGCGCACCGGCATGGATCGCGCTCTCACGCACCGCGCGGCGCTCTACCTCGGTGATACCACTGGGAACTGCGACAACAACCCTGGGCGGCACAAAACGCATCTTGTTGTTCACCTTCTGAATGAAATACCGGAGCATTGCTTCGGTGATTTCAAAGTCGGCAATCACTCCATCCTTCATTGGCCGCATGGCGGTGATATTCATCGGCGTTCGACCCAGCATCTTTTTGGCCTCAATACCAACGGCCACCACCTCGCGGGTTTCGTTGTTGATGGCCACAACACTGGGTTCACTGAGTACGATACCTTTATCGCGGACGTAGACGAGGGTGTTCGCCGTGCCCAAGTCGATGCCGATATCATTCGAAAATATACTACCAAATAGTTTGCCGATCATTGTGCTATGCGTGGTCGGAGATTCATGAAAGTTAATAGGAATGTCAAAGCGGAAAATAATTGCCAGCGCAATCCAACCAGATGAATTAGGTGGTTGATAGGACGGGACATAACGACTTGTTGCGACTTTCCGCTGATTGGCGAGGTATTTCCTGCTCTGGGAGGGACGGCTTTTGTCGACAGTGTACCCTGCGGGTAGGTACCTGGGGATGAAATATTTGAAATGTATTTTGACAATTAAAACGTGTAGCGGAGAGAGACGGCAGGTCAGGCTGAAGACTATGATCCAACAGTTTGGTCCGAAGGGTGTTGGAGCCCGGCCTCAAGGCCGAACGCAGGGCCTTTGCGTTGGACAGGTATTCCTCTATGAACTTATAAGGCCTCTGGCATCAAGGGACCGCTTGCATTATCGCTTGGAGCGTGCTAGCAACACCGTTTCATTTTTTAAACAGTAAAGATATTTTATGGATATAGCAGTGGTAACGGGGGCTTCATCGAGCCTGGGTATGGCCATTTCCCGACGTCTGATTGATCTTGGTTTCCGGGTTTATGGTTTGGGCGGAGATTACCGCAATTGCCCCCTCAACAACATGGATTTCAAGCCGATCAATTGTGACCTCAGTGATGGTGCACAGGTAATGAAATCTGTCATGGAGATTATTGAGCGTGAGGGTGGCATCTGCCTTGTGGTCAATAATGCCAAATTTTTCCCAAAGGACAGCTTTGCCGAAGCATCGCCCCAGGAGATGGACCGCTCGTTGCGGATCAACCTGTTGACGCCGCTCTTGATTGCCCGCTGTGCGCTGCCAAGCTTGCAGCGTCTGCAGGGCTTCGTTATCAATCTCGGTGTGTCGGCTCAACAGAGCGCACGAGGGGGAGTGATCGGGGCAGCTACCAGCGGAGGCCTGCGCTGGGCGCACGAAGCCTTGTTTGATGAAGTTCGCGATTACGGCGTTAAGGTTTCTTTGATTTCACCCGAACCGAATCGCCGACCGGTCACTAATGGAGGCAGTCAGGCGGCCAAGTCTTCAGCGGAGACAACCATCGATCCCAATGCGGTCGCTGAGGCCGTGGTCGGGCTGATACAGAGCAGGGGCGACAACTGGATTACAGAACTGGTGATCCGTCCGCGCCGCTGGACCAGCAGCGAGTTGCCGCCGGTTGTGGATTTGCCTTATCCGGACCCTAAACCGATTCCTTACACGGTGCCGCGCGTGATCGTCGAAGCTGAGGAAGAGTTGGACGAGCAGATGGAGGATCCAGGGGTTCAGCCCGATGACGCCGGTGGAACAAAAACCGAGGCAAAAGGTGAGGGTGAAAAGAAGCGCCGTCGTCGTCGGCGGCGGAGGTCGGACAGGTCGGACAAGTCGGACAGGTCAGACAGGTCGGACAAATCGGACAAGTCAGACAGGTCGGACAAATCGGACAAGTCAGACAGGTCGGACAAGTCGGATGAGTCGGACAAGTCAGACAAACCCGAGCTTGAGCAGAAAAGTGGCCGTAAACGTCGTCGGCGTGGGCGGAAGCCGGTACCTGCGGGTCTTCAGGCTGGCAATGGATCGGTGCCGTTTGCCAAGTCTGATAAACCGGATGCAGTTTATTCTGCCGGTCCATCGCACAAGGATACGCGTCCCGACCCACGGGCAGCTAAGCCCAGTAACGAAAACGAATCCACCCTGCCGCCCACGCGGGTCGAGAAACGAGCGGAAGTGCCAGCTGTGTCCGCGGATGAGGCTTCCGCCAAACAACCAATGCCCCGGAACGAGGTTGAAAAAGTGGCTGCTGAAAAAGCACCGGTGGAGATGACCCGGGAAGAGCGCGCCGAGGTGGCTGCAACGAAGTCTCCCCGTAAACTTGCGAAATCCGGAAGCCGTAGACCAGCTTCTAAAAAGACAGCATCCAGAAAAGTTGCTTCAAAAGCTACCGGCGCCAAGAAGACCGCGGAGAGCAAAAAGGCGGTGAAAAAGACCGCCAAGAACGCCGCAAAAAAAGCCGCGAAAAACGTGACTCGCAAGACCG
>JBJHBN010000200.1:0-5294 GCA_050485505.1 Opitutales bacterium
CGCAGTCGTGCTGACCTGAAAGATCCGCGTCGTCCAATTGGATCATTCCTGTTCATGGGGCCCACAGGTGTCGGTAAAACCCACCTTGCCAAGAGCTTGGCTGAGATGATGTTCGGCGATTCGGATTCGATCGTTCAGATCGATATGTCTGAATACATGGAGAAGTTTGCAGTCAGCCGCCTCATTGGCTCACCTCCGGGCTATGTTGGTTATGAAGAGGGCGGCCAATTGACCGAAACGGTTCGCCGCAAGCCCTACTGTGTTGTTTTGTTTGACGAGATCGAGAAAGCTCACCCGGATGTGGTGCAGATCCTGTTACAGGTGCTCGAAGAAGGCCACCTGACGGACAGCCTTGGCCGCAGCGTGGACTTTCGCAACACGATCATTATTATGACCTCCAACGTTGGGGCTCATATTCTGCAGAGGAACCAGCACCTTGGTTTTGGTGACATCGATGATATTGATGAGAACTTTGACAAGACCAAGGGTAAGATCATGGAAGAGGCCAAGCGGGTTTTTAAACCCGAGTTTCTTAACCGGATCAACAGCATTATTGTGTTCCACCAGTTGCAGCGCACGCACCTCCGCAAGATTATCGATATCGAGCTCAAGGGCGTCATCAAGCGCCTGGCCGACAAACATCTTGACCTGGTGGTGACGCCTGCGGCAAAGGACTTCCTGATTGATCAAGGTTACGATGAAAAATTCGGTGCGCGGCCACTGCGCCGTAGTGTCGAACAGAACCTTGAGGATCCGTTGGCAGAAGCCCTCTTGCGTGGTCAACTCAAGGAAGGCGAACCGATCAGCGTTGAAGTCAACGAAGCCAGCACCGCACTTGAGTTCAATCAGCACAGTCCGGCCGCCGGCAGCGTTTCAGAGAAGTGATTCCGGCAGACGGACGGGCCTCATCCAAGTAGCGAAGCGGCGAAAGCGCTTCGGATGGTTCTTTGTAGCGTCCGTTCGAAACGCTTGTAAGTATCACCACCATGAAGATGGAGTCACACGAGCCTCTGCGAGAATGGGAATTAAAACTCGTCGGAGCAGAGGCTCGTGTGACTCGGCCTATTATGCTTAGGTCAGAGTGCCAGGGATCTGCGGGAGCATGGCCATGCCCCCGCAGATGGGCCCCAATGAGATCAATCTTGAAGCGCAGAACCCGTTTGAGTTCAGGCGACAGCTCGGATCCTTCGGAGCCCTCCTGGCTTAATATCAAACAATTGACAGAGCCCATCTTTACCGATGCGAGCTCACTTCCACAAGAAAGATATAAGCCATGAACCAACATTCTCATCAAATCATCGCAATCGACTTGGCCAAGGATTCTCTGCAGGGCCTCTCTCCAAAGGGCTCATTCAGTATCCCAAACAACGAGAAAGGTTTTACCAAACTGAAAACCCTCGCGCGCTCTCTGGACAACCCCTTGGTCGTTGTCGAAGCCACCGGCGGCTATGAGCGACCACTGCTGGCGTTCCTGCATGCGCACAATGTCGCTGTAGCCCTCATCAATCCCAGGAGAATCCGCGCATTTGCCATCAGCGAAGGGGTAAATGCCAAATCGGACCCAATTGATACAGAGATGATTATGCGGTTTGCCAAAAACAAGAACCTGAGACTCACCCCTGCTCCAGACCCGGTCAGAAAGCAGTTGGCCCAATTACTGGACCGACGCAACCAGCTCTCGGAAGCACTCACTGCAGAAAAAAATCGATTCCAAAAAGCATCCGAAGCTATCCGTCCTTTGATCACCGAGATGATGGCTCAGATCGAAGCCCAAATCGCTCAGATCGATAAGACCGCCGGGCAGCTCATCGAAAGCCAGGAGCACCTTAAACAGGAGTGCGCCATCATCACTTCAGTCCAGGGAGTTGGCCCGATCACCGCTTGGCACATCATTGCCATGCTTCCCGAAATCAAAAACATTAACCGCAGCCAGCTCACCTGCCTGGTCGGTCTGGCTCCCTTTAACAGGGACAGCGGCAAGACTTCCGGCCAGAGGTATATCCGCGGCGGCCGACACAAGCTGCGCAAGTGCCTCTACATGGCCACCACCACGGCAATGCGCTGCAACGATGTTATCCGCCCCTACGTCAAATCCCTCAAAGAACGTGGCAAACCACACAAATGCGCCGTGGTGGCAGGCATGCGAAAACTCATTCTGTATATCCAGAAATTACTCAAAAATCCGCAAATTGCCCTTGCATCGTGACACAATTGCTGTCGCTGCTTCGCTACGGAGGGGGTGCGCCTCGGGGGCGTAGGGTTTGGTTGGATTGGGCGAACGGGGGCGTCCACCCTCCGGAGGAGTTGAGGAGCTGATGGGTTGTCCGGAGCGTGGACGCCTCGTCCGCGTGTGGATTCTGCAATGCGCCAGTTTCTCATCCAAAACAAGTGGGACTACTTCTAGAGTTCCCAGAGTTTCGAGATGGGCATGGCGTAGAGGTTGAGTCGTCGATCGATCGGCAGAATGGAGCTGCCGTCGTAGAACAGGATGCCGTGTCACCGGAACCCACAAGGTCCACCCTCGTCCACCAAGTCCACGCCGCATATAAGCGGGTGGCCCGTCAATCGTTGCCGACTAACTCACGATCCCGTTGGGCGCGGAGGCGGGCGACTTCGTCCTCGTCGAGTTCAATGGTGGCCTCGCGGGAGGCGAGCAGGGAATAGGCGGCGGGTATGACGTAGAGGGTGAAGATGCTGCCCAGGATCAGGCCGCCGATGACGGCGATACCGAGGGGCTTGCGGCTCTCGGCGCCGGCACCGAGAGCGAGGGCGATGGGGAGGGTGCCAAGGATGGTGGAGATGGTCGTCATCAGGATGGGCCGAAAACGCGCTGAGGCGGCGTCGGCAATGGCTTCGCGGATGGGCAGGCCGGCGGCGCGGCGTTGGTTGCCGAATTCGACCAGTAGAATGCCGTTCTTGGTTATCAGACCGATGAGCATGATGAGGCCGATCTGGGAAAAGATATTCAGGCTCTGATCGGTGTACCAAAGCGCGAACAAGCCCCCGCCCAGGGCGAGGGGCACGGTCAACATAATGATAAAGGGATCGCGGAAGCTTTCAAACTGCGCGGAGAGCACGAGGTAGACGAGGACGAGGGCAAAGAAAAATACGAACAGCAGGCTCTGCCCGGATTCGGTGAACTCGCGGGATTCACCAGCGAGCTCAGTTGAAAAGCTTTCATCAAGCAGTCCGTCGGCGACCGCCTGCATCGCGGCAATGCCTTCGCCGAGGGTATAGCCGTCGCTGAGACTGGCGGAAAAAGTGGCCGAAGAGAAACGGTTGAAACGATAGAGTACATTTGGGGAAGTGGATTCATAGACTCGAACGACGTTGTCCATGCTGACGATCTGGCCGTCGCGGCTGCGCAGGGTGATACGGGTCAGGTCCAGTGGCTCGCTGCGGAGGTCGCGCTGGATCTGACCGATGATTTCATACTGCTTGCCGTCGCGCAGAAAGTAGCCGAAGCGCTGCTCGCTCAGGGAGGCCTGCAGGGTTTCGGCAATGTCACGCACGCTGATGCCGAGTGCTTCGGCCCGGTCGCGGTTGATATCCACCCGCAGTTCAGGACGATTAAAGCGCAGGTCGATGTCGACAATGCCAAACTCCGGGCGCTCGCGAGCGGCTTCGAGGAAATCCGGGAGGATATCCTTGAGTTGATCAAAGTTGGGATTCTGGACCACAAACTGCACCGGCAGTCCGCGACCACCGACCCGCAGGGTCGGTGGCTGGGAAACGAAAATATCCGCCTCCGGAATACCCCGCAGTGCCTGGGAAATGGACGCAGCGATTTGGGCCTGACTGCGTTCACGGTTCTCGGCCGGAGGCAGAACGACCCGGGCAAAGCCGGTATTGGTCGTGGTGGCGGCGCCGAAGCCGGGCGAAGTTACCGAAAGCGTTGCTTCGACCTCTGGCGCGGCTTCCCTGATTTGTTGGTCGACCGTGTCCATGACAGTGCTCATGTAGTCGAAATTGGTGCCTTCCGGGCCAGTCACCCGAACCACCAGCAATCCGCGGTCCTCCAGCGGAGCCAGCTCTCTCGGCAGGGTCTGGTAAAAGAGGGCGATGGCGCCAAAGCAGACAACCATGATGATTCCCGCCAGCCAGCGGTGCTGCAGCACGGTTTCCAGGGATTCGCGGTAGTAGAAATTGAGTTTTTTGTAGAAGGGCTCCGTCTTGCGGTAGAACCAGCCATGCTTTTTGGCCTTGAGCAGGCGTGAGGACAGCATGGGGGTGAGGGTCAAGGCGATGAAAGACGAAATGATCACTGCGCCGGCCAAGGTCATGCCGAATTCGCGGAAAAGGAATCCCGTCATGCCACCGAGGAACAGCAGTGGCATGAATACTGCCGTCAGGGCAAGGGTGGTGGAGACAATTGCCAGGAAGATTTCCTTGATGCCCTTCAAGGCGGCTTCCCTTGGCTCCATGCCTTGTTCGATTTTTGCGTATATATTTTCCAATACAACGACAGCATCGTCCACCACTATGCCGATCGCCAGGACCATGCCCAGCAGGGTGAGAACATTGATAGTGAAGCCGGCGAGGTACATGATGAAGAAGGCGCCGATCAATGCGATCGGGATGGTCACGAGAGGGATCATCGAAGAGCGGCCTTCGCGCAGGAACAAAAATATGGTCAGACAGACCAACGTCAGCGCGACAAAGATTGTTTGCTGAACCTCGGCAATGGAGTCACGAATGAATTCGGTCGTATCGAAGCCTATGGCCAGCTCAATGTCGGAGGGCAGGTCTGCTTTGAGCTGTTCTACGCGGCGGTAGAATTCATCGGCGATTTCGATTTCGTTGGCACCCACCTGTGGCCGTATCACGACCCCGATCATCGGTATGCCGTTGCGTTTCAGGACAGTGCGCTCATTCAGGGCACCCAGCTCGACATGGCCTACATCCGCGAGGTAGACGGTGCCTTCTTCGCCGCTCTTGAGAATGATGCGCTCGAAGGCGGCCGGGTCGTCGCCGAGGCGACTCAGGGTGCGCACGCCGAGTTCAAGGAATTCTGCATCGAGGCGGCCAGAGGGCAGGTCGACATTGGCGGCGGCGAGGGCGTTGCGGACATCCAGAGGTGTCAGCTGATAGGCCGCCAGGCGATTGGGGTCGAGCCAGAGGCGCATGGCGTATTCGCGCGAGCCCCAGATGTCGACCCGGGCCACGCCGGGGATGGTCTGCAGGCGATTACGGAAAATGCGGTCGCCAATTTCCGTCAGCTCCAGCAGGTTGCGGTCGTCGCTCGATACATTGAGAAAGATGATTGGATCGCCGTCGGCATCGGCCTTCTGCAC